>DASVVD010001037.1:0-6239 GCA_036386715.1 Pseudoduganella sp. | reverse complement strand
ATCCTGGCAAACGTCGGAAGTGGTCTCGGACATCGCTCGCGGGGTGGTTCAGGCCCGATGATCGCTCGAGCAGGAATGATAGCAGGATGACCACGTTCCGGGCCGGAACCACCGCCTGGCGCGCCTTATGCCCTGATCACGTTCTTTTCGATTGCCTCGCTGTGCACCAGGATCTTTTCCGCATCGGCATGCAGCAGGCGCACCCGCCGCTGCACCACGGGCCAGCCGGGCCAGTCCACCGAGCCGGCCGGCGCGATGGTCTCTGACCAGGCCAGGTCTTCTTCCAGGCTCGGCACCGGGGCCTTCACGCCATGCCTGGCCAGCGCATCGGCCAGTGTGCGCCCCACCTGCACATGGCTCGCGGCCAGCATGCGGTTCACCTCGCGCGCCGGGATGTCCTTCACGTGCCGGCGCAGGATCGCGCGCAATGCCGCCACATGCGCGACCAGCAGGTAGTTCTGCACGATGAACAGGTTGATGTCTTCCACCGCGCGGCGCTTGCTGGCCGGCTCGTCGAGCATGCGCACCATCGCGGCGGACAGCATCGCCAGCGCATCCATCAGGCCTTTCCTCTGGATGCGGTAGGGGAAGTCGTTGCGGCACTTGCCCTGCAACAGTTCGTAGGCCGCTTCCATGTAGCGCCCGTTCGCCGCCAGCACCTGCTGGAGCAGCTTCGGCAGGCTCTGGTACTCCCAGCTCGCCAGCACGAAGCTGAACACGGTGGCCACGGCCGCGCCGATGAAGGTATCGACCAGGCGCTCGGTGATCGCGTGGAAACTGCCGCCGGCGGCCAGGTTCATCTGCAGCAGGATCATGATCGATACCGCGATCGCCGTGTACCGGTAGCGCAGGTAGACGAAGGTGGGCGTGGCGATCGTGGCCAGGATCAGGGCCGTCAGGATCACGGCGGGGTGGTTGAAGAACAGCAGGATCACGGCCGCGACCAGGCAGCCGATCACGGTGCCCACGATGCGGTCGCCGCGCCGCTGCTTGGTCATCGAGAAGCTGGGCCGCAGGATGATCACGATGGTGAGGATGATCCAGTAGCTGTGCGCCGAATACGGCAGCAGCGTGCCGATGGCCAGGCCCACGGCGATCGCCATGGCGACCCGCAGCGAGAAGCGGAAGATCGGCGAATCCATGCGGAAGTGCGACAGCAGCACCTGCAGCTCGTACTTCTGCTGCGACAGGAACGGCTGCATGTCGGCATCGAGCCAGAACGGCGTGCTGTCGTAGGCTTTCTGGCTGGCGCCATGCAGTTCGGCGACCATGTTGATGATCGCGCGCACCTTGTTGCGCTGCGCGCGCAGCACGGCCAGTGCTTCCTGCGCCGGCTTGCCGGCAGCCACGCGCTGCTGCAGTTCGGCCAGCTCGGCGTCGATCACGGCCAGTTCCGGCTCGTAGCTGATGGCCTGGAACGACGCCTTCTTGCGCGTGACGGCATAGGCCACCGATTCGATGTCGCGCGCGCACTTGAACGCCAGCCCGCGCAGCGCTTCCAGCGCCGGCGAGTCGGCCAGGTGCACGCGTAGCGCGCCGTAGTCGGTGTGCGTCGACAGGATCTGCTCGTACAGGTCCAGCATGCACACATGGATCTGCACCACGATCGCATCCTTGCGGTTCTGGTGCGCACGCAGGATCAGGTCGCGCGAGGCCTGCTGCTTGTCGGCGAGCAGCGCCTGGTGGCGCACCAGCCGGTTGAACTGCTTGGTGAGGTTGTAGCGCGTGTCGTAGAAATCGGCCTTGATGTCGATGTAGGCCGCCAGCTCGAACAGCGCCTCGGCCAGCACCTGCTGCTTGATGCGGTGGCGCAGCAGCCAGGAAATGCCCATCGCATAGCCGAGGTAGGCGATGCCGCCCAGCGTGAACAGGCCGGCATGCGCCAGTGCCTGCAACGGCGCCAGGTGATGCTCCATCGACATGGTCATGATGAACAGCGTGGCGAGCTGCAGGGGCATCGACTTCTTGCCATACACGACCATCATGCTGGCGCAGAACGACAGCAGCACCAGCACCACGATCAGCAGCCAGAAATACGGTGCGCACAGGCTGACCACCAGCGTCACCAGGCTGCACAGCAGCACCGAGGCCAGCATCTCGTTGAGCTTGTGGCGCAACGGGCTGGGCATGTCCATCAGCGCCGTGCACAGCGCGCCGATGCCGACCGACATCGCAGTCGCCATGTCGGCGACGGCGAGGGTCAGCCAGATGATGCCGATCAGGCCCGCGCCGAAGCGCAGGCCGAGGTGGAAGTAATGGCTGTAGAAGAAGGTACGCGGGCTTAAGGCATAGTGGAGTGGCTGGAAGCTGGACGCTTGCGACCTGGTCGATTCGGAGTTGGACGATCGGGACATGGACTCGCCTTCGTTACAGCAGGCCCAGTACCGGATAGCGGCGCCATTCCGGTTCCACGTGCCGCGCGCAGTTGTGCAGGATGAAGTGCAGCACCGCTTCCTGGTCCGACAGCTTTTCCGGGTTGGCCGCTTTCCAGGCCGCGAATTTCTCGCGTAGTGGCGCTTCTTCCTCCAGCAACTGCACGGCCAGGTCTTCGAACACGTAATCTGAGATCGCTTCCTTCCGTTCCAGCACCGAGTTGAAGAAGCCCCAGCGGAAGAAGCTGTCGTGCGCCTGCGGCTCCAGCGTTTCGACGGCGTAGCGGGCGTTGTCCTGGTCCAGTGGCACGATCCAGTCGCCCGGATTCAGGGTGAACGTCCCGGTATGCGCCTCAACGTCGACGATGTCATGGAACATGTGGCCTTCATAGGCGGTGGCGCGGGTCGACAGTTCGCCGATCCGGTAGTAGCGTGCCTCGACCTGCTGCGGCACCGCCACGCGGGTCATCTGCACGCCGTTCCATTGCAGGCGCTCGACGACTTCGCGCCAGGCCTGCGGGATCACATACGCGGCCGGCACCTGCACCACGGTATCCGGCAGGAAGCTGTTGTAGTACGGGATATCCCTGGTATAGGGCCTGGCGCGGTCGTACGACAGCCGCGTGTAGTTGCCCAGCACGCTGGGATGGCGGCGCGCTTCATAGCCGCTGAAACGGAAAGTCGACGGGGTATCGGACATCTTCCATGTCACGGTCCATTCGCGCTGCCGGCGCTGGGCGGCCTTGGCTTCGCGGCGCAGGCGCCGGATGGTATCCGCATGTTGTACGGTGAACTCGCGCGTCACGTCCAGCAGGGTGCGCATCGATTCGTAGCGGTCCCTGAACGGTTTCAGCATATGCGTCTCCGGCATGAAGCCGATGATGTTGTGCAGCGCCGTAAACCCGGTCGAGAAACGAGGAACTTCGAGGAATTCGGCGATGCCGTCGTCCGGCGTGTCGCGCACCGGGTTGACGTACGGGCAGGTGGGCCAGCCGCGCTGCTCCATTTCGCTGAAGATGTGCGGCAGCATCGTGTCGCGCAGGAACGGCCCCAGCCCGGAGCCCAGCTTGTCGGCTTGGGTATGGATCAGCGTCATCGTGTATGCGTAGTCGGCGCCGTTCGAGGTGTGCGTGTCGACCATCACGTCCGGGTCCCACGCGGTGACCAGTTCATTGAAAAAGCGCGCGTTCAGCGTGTCGCACTTGATGAAATCGCGGTTCAGGTCGAGGTGGCGGCTGTTGCCGCGGAAGCCGAACAGTTCCGGCCCATCCTGGTTCGGCCGCGAGGTATTCATGCGGTTCAGCGCACCGTCCACGTTGTAGACCGGCACGAACAGCAGCACCGTGTCGCCCAGCGTGGCCAGTTTTGCCGGATCGAAGCAGAAGTCGCGCACGATGGCCATGCAGGCGTCGATGCCTTCCGGCTCGCCGGGGTGGATACCGTTGTTGTTGAAAAAGACCGGCCGGCCGGCGCGCCGGATCTCGTCGCGGTCGAACACGCCATCCGCGCTCACCACGCCCACATGCAGCGGGATGCCGCCATCGGACACGCCGGCCTGCCCGAAGCGCAGCACGTTGGGGAAGCGGCGCGCGAGTTCTTCGTAGAACGCGATGCATTCGGTCCACAGCGTGGTCTGGTTCTGGTTGCCTTTTTCGTAAGGCGTAGGCATCGGGGTGAGCAATTCGGGGTGCATGGTCTGGATCTCAGGAGCATTGACGGGAACGGTGGCACCGGGTAGGCGGCCGCGCCGCGATTGTAGCACCGCGGCTTTTGTGGCACGGACGCCGCAGCGGCCGGGAAACGTGCGGACGGGGCATCGCGAACCATGCTATCAAGGCCGTGTCGACAAGGAGAGGACAATGAAACGATTGACGACTTTTGCCGCCAGAATATTGCTGGCTCCGGCGCTACGCATTGGACTATTCATTGTGCAATTCATTGCGCTATCCATGGCGCTGGCCGGCACGGCCGCCGCGCAGCAGCCCGCCACGGCGCCACGCTTCACATTGAACCTGCCGGCGGCCGGCACACCGGCAGCGCAGGCCGACCATTCGGTGCAGTTCATCGGCACTGCCACGGTGCTGATCCGCTACGGCGGCCTGACGATCCTGACCGATCCGAACTTCCTGCACAAGGGCGACCACGTGCACCTGGGCTATGGCCTGACTTCCGAGCGGCAGACGGATCCGGCGATCGAATTCGATGCACTGCCGCCGATCGACTTCGTGCTGCTGTCGCACCTGCATGACGATCATTTCGACAAGCTGGTGCGCGAGAAGCTGAAGCGCAGCACGCCGATCGTCACCACTACATCGGCCGCGGCCGAGTTGCGCAAGCTGGGTTTCACGGCCACGATGGGCCTGGGCACCTGGCAGGAGCTGCAGGTGACGAAAGGCGACACGACGCTGCGCGTGACGGCCATGCCGGGGCGCCATGGCCCGGTGGCAGTGGCGGCGCTGCTGCCGCCGGTAATGGGAACCATGCTGGACTTTTCCTCCGCCGCGGGCCGCTACCGCATCTATGTCAGCGGCGACACGATGGTGTACGGCGACATCGAGGAAATCCCGCGCCGCTTTCCCGGCACCGACCTGGCGTTGCTGCACCTGGGCGGCACCCGTATCCTCGGCATCGTGACGGTAACGATGGATGCGAAAGAGGGCGTCAGGATGCTCAAGCTGATCGCGCCGCACCGCGCCATCCCGATCCACTACAACGATTACGACGTGTTCAAGTCGCCGCTGGCGGACTTCCAGAAGGCCGTGGACGAGGCGGGGCTGGCCGACAAGGTCAGTTACCTGAAGCATGGCGAAACGTACCGGTTCCAGCCGGTGACGGCGGCGGCACCCGCGCGCTGAAGATGAAGATGAAGATGAAGAAGACGATGCGGATGGCGAGATGCTAGCCGGAACACTTCTTTGCGCTAGTTCATCTCGCTGCTGAAGCGGCCGTGGTATCTGTGGGGCTTTCCAGGAGGCCCCGATGAAGAAACCACTCGCCTTGCTTTCACTGTTGTTGTCGGCCACGCTGGGCCAGGCGTTTGCCCGTGCCGCGGACGTGCCGCGCTACCGGATCACGATCCCGTCCGGCGCGGCGCGCCAGGATCCCGGTGGCACGGTGCAGTTTTTCGGCAGCGCCACCGCGCTGCTGCGCGTGCGCGGGCTGTCGATATTGATCGATCCGGGCAGCGACGGCGGCCCGCTGCCGGCAAGCATGGCCGGGGCCGACCTGGTACTGCTGTCCGATCCCGACTGGCGCGGCGCGGCTGCGGCGGAGTTTGGCAGCCGGCCGGTGGTGACGATGGGCGGCAGCGCGGCACGCTTGCGCAGCCAGGGCATGCGCAGCGTGTACCCGCTCGACACCTGGGAAGGCATCACCATCCGCAAGGGCGATACGCGCCTGCGCCTCACGTCGATGCCCGATCCGCGCGGCATGCGCCCGGCAACGCTGGCGGCCATGCTGGACTTCGGGCCGGCATGCCGCGTGCTCGTCAATCATGGCGAACTGTCGGCATTCGAGATCGGCCTGATCCCGGCGCGCTTTCCCGGCGCCCGGCTGGCATTGCTGCGCCAGGGCGGCACGCCGCTGCTGCTGGCCATGACGCAGGATAGCCGCGGGCCGGTGCCGGCCCGCCCGGATGCGAAGGGCGAACCGTACCGCTTCGGCTCGCCGACCTGCCAGTAATGCCTGTTTCCTGGTGCGTGTTTCTTGCTGCGTGTTTCCTGGTGCTTATTTCTTCGCGTTGGCCTCGACCCACTGTTCGAACGCGGCTACGAACTGGCCGATCAGTTCCTTTGTCTTGTCGTTATTGATGCTGCCGTCTTCGGCCAGGTAGTTGGGCGAGCCGCCGATATAGAGTTCCGGCGCCGG
>DASVVD010001036.1:0-2745 GCA_036386715.1 Pseudoduganella sp. | reverse complement strand
GCAGGAGCTGGCGCGGCGCCTGTCCGACTGTTTCGCGGTACTGACGCGGGGCCGCCGCACCGCACTGCCGCGCCACCAGACGCTGCGCGCCACGCTCGACTGGAGCCACGACCTGCTGGCGCCGGCCGAGGCGGCGCTGCTGCGGCGCATCGGCATATTCCGCGGCACCTTCACGGCCGAAGGGGCGGCCGCGGTAGCCGGCTGCGGCGACCTCGATGCGCCGGCCATCCCCGCCCTGCTGGCGCAACTGGCGGCGAAATCGCTGGTGTCACCCGACGGCACGCATTGCCGCCTGCTGGACACGACCCGCGCCTACGCGCTGGAAAAACTGCACGCGGCCGGCGAGCATTCCGTGGTGGCGCAACGCCATGCGCGCCACTGGTGCCGGCTGCTGGAGCGCGTCGGGCACGACGCGGCGGCGCTGGACGACACGCGCCTCGACGATGTGCGCGCCGCGCTCGACTGGGCCTTCGGGCCTGGCGGCGAACCGTTGCTGGGCGCGCAGCTCGCGGCAGCGTCGGCCCCGTTGTGGTATCGCCACTCGATGATGGACGATTACCGCATGCGGCTGGTGCCCGCGCTGGCCTGCGCCGGCGCTGCCGGTTCGGCGGGCGCACCGCTGTTCGCCGCGCTGCAGCTGGCACTTGGCCACACGCTGCTGCATGCCGGCGAAGATGCCGCGCCGCGTGCCGAGGCGTTTCGTCGCGCGCTGGCGCTGGCCGAGCGGCTGGGCGACCATGGCCTGGCCGTGCGGGCGCTGTGGGGCTGTTATGCCGATGCGCTGCTGCAGGGCGATTACAGCCGCGCGCTCGACCTGGCGTACCGCTTCGGCCCGCTGGCGCGTGCCAGCGGCAGGGATGGGGACGGACAGGTGCAGCAGCGCCTGCTGGCCCGGGCGCAACACTACCTGGGCGACCAGCACGCGGCGCGGGCCCATGCCGATGTGATGGCGCATCCGCCCCGCCGCATGCCCGGCGGCGCCGGCTTCCAGTTCGACCAGCGTGTCTCGTCGCTGGCCATCCAGGGCCGCGTGCTGTGGCTGCAGGGGCAGCCCGAACAGGCCATGCTGGCAGCGCGCGAAGGCGTCGACGAAGCCGTGCGGCTCGATCACTCGGTCTCGCTGTGCTTTGCGCTGGTGCTTGCGGTGCCGGTGGCGGTGTGGTGCGGCGACCTGGCGATGGCGCGGCGCTGCGCCGCGATGATGGCCGAGCGGGCCGGGCGCGACCGGCTGGCGCACTGGGCCTACTGGGCGCGTGCCTTCCATGCGGTACTGCAGCGCCACGAGGGCAGGGAAGGCGGCACCGGCATCGGGCCGGCCGATGCGCTGCTGCGCCATCCGTCGTGCACCGGCCTGCACCTGGACATGCTGCCCACGCTGCATGAAGGCCTGATGACGCCCGCCTCGCTGGCACGCGCCGTCGATGGCCGCGCCGGCTGGGCCGCGCCGGAGCTGCTGCGCTGCTGGGGCGAACAGCTGGTGCGGCTGGGCGCCGCAGAGCAGGCCGGGCGCGTGTTCCGGCAGGCCCTGGCGCTGGCGCGCCGCCAGGGTGCGCTGGCGTGGGAACTGCGTGCCGGTACCAGCCTGGCCGGGCTGCAATCGCTGCGCGGCGTTGGACGTCATGGCGGGCACACCCGGGGGGCCGCGACAGGGCCCGCGAACGGGGAGGATGCAGCGGCCGTGCTGGCGCCGCTGCTGGCGCGCTACCGTGAAGGGGCAACCACGCGCGACGTGATCATCGCGCGTTCCTGCCTGGAGCGCTGCTCAGCTTGAGCAGATAGACGTCGTTCTCGCGCAGCGGCAGCGTGACGCTGGTTTCGCCGTCGGCGCCCACCCGCACGGTGCGCTGCTCGGATGGCGCGCCGGTTGCCTGCGCTTTCAACGCGGCCACCTGCTGCTTCGTCAGCTGTGCCGGCGAGCCCATGCTGATATAGGCCGTGAACGCATCGTTCTTGCGGTAGCCGGCCTGCGAGATCGCCAGCCTGTAGGCGCCCGGCTTCATGCCGCGCAGCGTGACCTGCACGTCGCCCTTTGGTTTCGGCGGCAGGTCCTGGATGAAGTACTGCTGGTTGTTAATCCCCTCGGGCAGCGTGCGCGTGTAGTCCCACAGCAGCACGGCGGCATCGCCATTGGTGTCGACGGTGGCGATCGACCCGGTATCGGCGTTGCGCAGTTCCTTCGCACCGAGCCCGTTCAGGAACTGATAGGCGAAGTAGGCGGGCTTCTTGATGCCCTGCGTGTTCATCAGCCCGAAGCCGCCATGGAAGGCCTCGAAGCGCGGGCCGGGTTCCTCGAAGATGTCGGTAAACACCCAGTACGACATCGATTGCGCCGCAGCGCCGGTCTGCTTGAGCTTTTGCAGGATGTATGCCGCCTGGTGGTAACTGTCGTGGGTGGGGTCGGCCGGCGTATAGGACGAGCTCCATTCGGTGTAGTGCAGCGGCAGCTTCGGCAGCGCGGACGCGCCGATTTCGCGGCGGTTCTTCATCACGTCGTTGCTGATCGCGCCGTCATCCTTGCTGAGCACCGTGCCGGTGGTGCCGAATTCATCGAGGAAACCCTGGTTTACGCCATAGGTGTGTGTGCTGATGAAGTCGAGCGGCACCTGGTTGGCAGTGGCGTAGGCGATGGTTTCCGGCACCCAGGCCGCGCCGGCGGTGGCAGGGCCGCCGACCCGGTAGGCCGGGCTGACGCTCTTGATCGCCCGGGCCGCATGGGCATATAGCCGGAAATACTCTTCCTGCGTG
>DASVVD010001035.1:0-2513 GCA_036386715.1 Pseudoduganella sp. | reverse complement strand
TGCGCGGCTCGGGCGGATGGGCCAGGTCCCATTCCGCCTGGTCGTCCGGGTGGAGATAGACCTCCTCGAGGGAACGGTAGGTTTCCAGTTCATCGCCGCGCACCCGGGCACCCAGGTAGCCCGCCAGTTCGATCATCAGTTCGACGAAAGGCTCGCCGGGCGACTTGGTCCATAGTTCGCCATCGCTCAGGACCAGGATTTCACTCGCGTCGCCCAGCGCGGGCTGGTACAGCCGGAATTCCTCCGTGCCAGGAAAGATCTCGAACCGCCCTGCCATCGGGACGATGGCGCGCCGCACCTCATCCTCGGTGATCGGCTGGCGGATTCCCGCCCCGGTGCGGAGAATGGTGACGTGATACCCCATCTGGCTGCACTCCTCGGACAATACCGTTGCGTTATGGCGCCCGGGCATTCCACTTCCGGAGCGCGCTTCGACTGTGCAATACTATGCTGGCATTTTAGCAACCATTCACCTCTTCCGGGCCGACTGGGGCCATGGGGTGTACAGCACTGGAATCGTTACTTGAGCCTTCACATTATCACCGCCACTTCTGCCCACGCGACCGTCGTCGCTTCCCTGATCACCGCACTGACGCGGGAGATCTGCGACCGCTGCAACGACCAGTCGCAGTTCGCGCACGACGAAGCGCTGACGGCGCAGTTATGCGCGCGCTGGATCGACGAAGGGATTTACACGGTGCTGCTGGCGTGTAGCGGCGATCTCGCCGTGGGCGTGGTGACGATCACGGAAAGCCATGCGCTGTATGCGGAAGGCAAGATCGGCATCATCCAGGAGTGCTATGTGCTGCCGGCATACCGGAATCAGGCGGCAGGCTCCGCCCTGCTGGAGGCCGCATCGGGCATGGCACGGGAACGCGGCTGGGCGTGCATGGAACTGTGCACGCCGCCACTGCCGGCGTTCGCCAACGCGCTGGAATTCTACCAGCGCCATGCATTTGTTCCGGTCGGCGGCAGGAAGATGCGTGTGCGCTGCGCCAGCGGCGGCTGAGCCGCTGCTGGCTTGACAGGGAAAGGCGGACCGCAATCCGGCCCGCCCTGCTCAATTAGCTCATTCGATCAGTCGGTTCCCTCAGGCGCATATTTATCGGCCTGCACCTTGCCATTCACGCCGTGCGTGCGCACCTCCGCCGTGATCGGCAGCATCTCGGTGTTCCACTGCTCCCACTGGGCCTTCAGCTCGGCCAGTTTTTCAGGCTGCCTGGCAGCCAGGTTGGCGCGTTCGCGCTGGTCTTTCGACAGGTCGAACAGGAACTCGTTGCCGTTCAGTTTCAGGTACTTCCAGTCGCCGGCACGCACGGCGCGCTGGGCGTTGGCTTTGTAGCGCCAGAACAGCGTGCGCTCGGCAGGTTTCTCGTCGCCGAGCAGCACCGGCAGCAGGTTCCTGCCATCGGGCGGGTGCGAGGCGGCCGGTTCGGTGCCGGCGGCGGCCAGCAGCGTGGGCAGCCAGTCCATGCTGATCGCCACCTGCTCGCTCACCTGCCCCGCCTTGATCCTGGCGGGCCAGCGAATGATGCCGGGCACGCGGATGCCGCCTTCGAGCAGCTCGGTTTTCTGGCCGGCGAACGGCCAGGTTTTCGAGAAGCGCTCGCCGCCGTTGTCGCTGCTGAAGATCACGATCGTGTTCTCGGCCAGGCCCTTCTGCTCCAGCGTCTTGAGCACGCGGCCGATCGACGCGTCCAGTGCCACCACCATCTTGCCGTAGGTGGCCAGGTCGCCGCCGTCGTAGTGGAAGATGTTCGTCACCTGCTTCGACACTTCCTCGTCCTTCGGGCCTTCCCATGGCCAGTGCGGCGCGGTGTAGTGCAGCGACAGGAAGAACGGCTTGTCCGACGCATGTTTCTTGATGTAGCCGGAGGCGCGGTCGCCCAGCAGGTCGGTGTAGTAGCCCACTTCGGAGACCGGCGTCTCGCCTTCGTACAGGTCCTCCTTCACGTTCGGGCCCACGCCCGGCTTGTGCGTGAAATAGTCGATCGCGCCGCCGTAGTTGCCGTAGAAGGTCTCGTAGCCGCTTTTCAGCGGGCCGAAGTTCGGCAGCGAACCCAGGTGCCACTTGCCGAACAGCGCGGTGCGGTAGCCGGCCGCCTTCAGCAGCGACGGCAGCGTGGGGTGGTCCGGCGGCAGGCCGATCGTGTCCGAGGCGCCGGCGATCGGTTCTTCCAGGCCGCCGCGCAGCCGGTACTGGTAGCGGCCGGTGATCAGGCCGAAGCGCGTGGCCGAGCAGACCGCCGAATTCGAATAGGCCTGCGTCAGGCGCAGGCCCTGCGCGGCCAGCTTGTCCAGGTTCGGCGTCTTGAAATCGGTATTGCCGTAGACGGAGAGATCGGCCCAGCCCAGGTCGTCGGCCAGGATGAACAGGATATTCGGCTTGCCGGTCGGCTTGCCCCCGGCATTGCCACGCGCGGCCTTGCCGAGTGCGAGTGCGGGCAGCACGGCCAGCGTGGACAGGCCGCCGACGACGGCGCGGCGTTTTGGATTGATGGTCATGTGATCTC
>DASVVD010001034.1:0-8201 GCA_036386715.1 Pseudoduganella sp. | reverse complement strand
GCGGCCCAGGTCCGAGCCGGGCTCCCAGTGGCTCATCTGGGCCACCACCTCGTCCAGCTGGGCCTGCAGGCC
This sequence comes from Pseudoduganella sp., assembly GCA_036386715.1. Lineage (GTDB taxonomy): Bacteria > Pseudomonadota > Gammaproteobacteria > Burkholderiales > Burkholderiaceae_D > Rugamonas. The sequence continues at coordinate 8,129 of DASVVD010001034.1, read as the reverse complement.
CGCCTGCAGCCTCCCCTGCAGGTCGGCTGGCGCGGCGGCCGGTTGCGCCACCCGCGCCGACCAGCTGGTGCCCATGCTGAGGCCGCGATACTCGCCGATCACCGCGCCCGTGGGCGGCGGCGCGGGCGAGATCGCGTGCGGCAGCAGGACCCTGCGCATAGCCTGGCGCACTACTCGGGCAGCACTTCCACCGTGCCCGAGTAGGTCACGCGGCGCGCCGGAGGCTGCTGCGCTTGCCCACCCTGCTGGCCGCCCTGTGCCTGGGCGGCCGGCCAGCTGGCCGTTGCCACGTACATGCCGGCGGCCGGGACCGTGAACGTGATCTCGCCCTTGGCATCGGTGCTGAAGCGCACTTCGTTCAGCGTGCCGCGGTAACGCACGCCGCCCGGGATCAGGCTGAACGGCAGGTTCGCGGCAGGCTTGCCGTCCACCAGGAAGCGCCAGGTGGCCTTCTCGCCTGCGCGCAACTCGGTCGGGTTGGTCACCGGCACCAGCTCCAGGCCGCTGCCGGTCGGTTTCAGCACCGCGTCGCTGGCCTCGTTGGCCGTCACGAACGTCTCGATGCGGCTGCTGGTGCGCGTCACCTTCAGTTCCTGCGCATCGGCCGGTACTTCCTTGGCCAGGCTGGCTTCAAGGCCGCGCCAGCGCTTCATCTCGCCATTGACCTTGTAGCTGGCGAACACGTTCTGGTTTACCAGCGCGATCTTGTAGGTGCCCTTTTTCGCCATCTTCACGTCGAACGAATTGCGCAGCTTGCCGTTCGAGACATTTTCCGGCTGCAGCGTGGCGCCGTCCGGACCGGTGATCGTCAGGCCGTCCAGCTTCAGCGGCACGTGGTCGATGTCGAACAGGCCTTCCGAGATGGCCGCGTCGACCGTCACCCACGCTTCGCGGTCGTTCTCGACGAACGTGGACGACGGCAGCAGCCATGGCTTGTGCGCCTGCGCGCTGAAGGCGACACCGGCCAGGGCCAGCGCGATCAGGGTTTTCTGCATTTTCATGTGTGTCTCCTTATGGCTTGACCTGAACGACCACGTCACCCAGTTCTTCCTTGCCTTTTGCGGCGAATTCCTTGGCGCCCTTCGGCGGCCAGGCAACCGGCACCTTCACCAGCTCGCGGCCACCCGCCTCGCGCGAGGCCTCGACCACCACGGTGTACTGGCCGGCCGGCAGCTTGCCCAGCGCATCCCTGGCACCCGGGAACGTCAGCGTGTGTTCGCCCGGGGCGCGCGTGGCGCCGGACACGCCATCGACCGGCATCTCCAGGTCGCGGCCGGTCTTGCGCCACCACTGCCGCATGTCCTTCAGCCACTTGGTGCCGGCATTGTCCTTCTTCTTCATGTCATACAGCACCGCCAGGTTGGTCACCACTTTCTGGTCGGCGTTCTCCAGCCACGCCGCAATGTACGGCTTGTGGTATTCGGCCACGTTCAGCTGCGGGATGTCGATTTTCAGGGCCAGGTCGGCGGCCATCGCCTGCGCACTGACCAGCGGAATGCTGAGCGCGATGGAGTAGCGTAATTTCATGGTAAGCCTTCTTTTTTATTAATGAATGAACAACAGGGCGATGACAACGGGAACCAGCATCCCCAGCCCGACCATCGGCCAGGTGAACGGGCGATTCGCCGCGTGGAATTTCAGGATGAGCAGTCCGGTAATACAGAACACCAGGCACAGCACGGCAAAGATATCGATGAACCAGTTCCACGCCGTGCCCGTGTTGCGGCCCTTGTGGACGTCGTTCAGCCAGGAGATCCAGCCGCGGTCGGTATTTTCGAATTCGGCGGCACCGTCGTCGAAGCCGATGCGCACCCAGGCGTCGCCGCCCGCTTTCGGCATCGGCAGGTAGACTTCATCGACCGACCATTCGGCCTCGCGCCCGCCGGCGTTCACCGACCACGTCTCGCGCAACCAGCGCTCCGCCGTTTCAGGCAGCGGTGCCTTTTCGCCGTCGTGCTCCGCGCCGAGCACCTTTAGCTGCGCCACCAGCGCAGCCGGCGCCTCCGCCTGCTTGCGCACGACGGCAGGCCTGGCTTCGATCTGCGCCGCATGATTGAGCGTGATGCCGGTAATGCTGAACAGGAACATGCCCAGCAGGCACAGTGCCGAACTGATCCAGTGCCACTGGTGCAGCTGCTTCAGCCAGACGGCGCGGCCGGCGCCCTTTGCCACGGCCCGCGCATCCTTGCTGCCCGGCTCCTGGTCGAAAACTTTCCGGTCGATAACTTCCCTGTCGCTCACATTTTCCCGCTAGCGTGCTTGTAATAATCCATAAATGATAATGATTATCATTTGAACCGTCAACTGATGACCGCCTGGCTGTTACAAACGATACAAAAGTCCGTATCCGATGCCATGTACGGTAGCGTACAGAGGCACGGTGCAGGCCGGGTTACCTTGAGTACTTGTACAGGACAACTTTGAACAGGAGGCACCATGACTGTGTTTACCACCACTGAACTGCATGACCTGCGGGACCGCGTCAAGGACGTAAAATTCGGCATGTTCACCACGCAGGATGCCGCGGGCACGCTGACGAGCCGCCCGCTGACGCTGCAGCAGCTCGACGACGAGGGCAACCTCTGGTTCTTCGTCTCGGACAAGGAAGAGTTCACCCATGAACTGGCAGGCCATCCGTCGGTGAACGTCTCGTTCGCGGATGTCGGCGATCACCTGTACGTGTCCACCTCGGGCCGTGCCGAACTGGTGCGCGATCGCGCCAAGGCCGAACAATTATGGAATCCGGCCGTCAAGGCCTGGTTCCCGCAAGGCCTGGACGATCCGCACGTGGCCCTGCTGCGGGTGCAGCTGCACTCGGCCGAATACTGGGATACCGCCAACAGCAAGATGGTCACGCTGTTTGCCATGGCCAAGGCCGCCATCACCGGCAAGCCGCCGACCAATGTGGGCGAACACCGCCACCTGGGGAATTAAGACAGGCGGCAAAAGCCCCGGCCGGCAGCATTGACTGTGGCCTGGCGGCAGAAGCAATGAAAACCCCGGCACGCGGCCGGGGTGTCGTCATACGCCGGAGCTGCTGTCCGGCCCTGGAGCACCGCCTTCGGTGCCCGGGGGTTCCCCGCCCTGGCGGGCCGGTTGATCGCCACTCTGGCGTGAACCTGGATCCGCTCCCTGGCGGTTGCCGGGGATAGGCTTGTCCAGGCGGCGTACTTCCGTCTCGGGCACGTCGACGTTGCCGATGCCCGGATGTTCGGTATCTACCAGTACGAACGTATCGTCACTATTGTTGTTCTTGCGGGATTTGTCAGGTGGAGTCATGCGATTCTCCCGGGTCCTGTTTTACCCTTGGGCTGCGCGGCGGCCCGGATCAACCCTGGCGGTTGTCGTTGCGGGTATCGGATTGTCCGGCCTGGTTACCCTGGTCGCTGTCGCTGCTGGCGCGCGTGGCGCTCTGGCGGTTGCCGTTCTTGTGGCTCATGGCCCCGGCACGGCGTGCTTCTTCCGACGTAAACTCGTGCGCGGTGCCCTTGGCATGCGCTGCACGGCCCCCTTCGGATGCGATCTCCCGCTGGCGCTGCGGGTCCATCGATGCAAAACCGCGGTTGCGCGTGGTGCTTTGTTTGTTACCTTGTGCTTCGCCTTGTCGAGCGCCTCGATTGTTACCCTGATTTGAAGCCATGATGGATTCTCCTGAAGTGACACATTGGGGGAACGTTGACGTGGATGCAGTGAGGAGGGATCCCGCGCCCGAACGGGATACCGACCAGCGACGATCTTGTATATATAACGTTCGGGCAACAGGAGACTTCATGGTAGTGGAAGCACTGAACAGCAAATATAGGACTGCTACATGTATCGGTGTAGGAGAACGCCTACTAAAGACTGATCGAGTACAGATTGTCATCGGCCACCAGGAAGAAGCGCTCGCCGGGAGCGGGGGTTACCGGGTGGCCGCCCGTGAACGATCCGAACGACGGCAGGATGGCGTGGCGCTCGCCGATCACGAAACAGGGCAGGCGCAGCGAGTCGTGCCGGCCCGCCAGCCGGTACACCGGGTGCACGTGGCCGGCCAGCACGTAACCGCCCGCCTGGCCGGCCGCCAGGTCGGGGTGATGGCAGAACGCGAACGGCCCGATGCGGTGCGGTTCGTCGACCAGGTCGATCCGCAGCAGCCGCGACGGATCGCCGGCATGCCGGTCGTGGTTGCCGCGCACCAGGGTCAGCGCCAGCGCCGGATGGCGCTCGCGCCAGGCCAGCATCGCCTGCAGCGTGGCGCTGGCATGCGCGGCCTTCGCATGCAGGAAATCGCCCAGGAACAGGATATGGCCGATATCGTGGGCCGCCAGCAGCGCATCCAGGCCGGCCAGGTTCTCGCTGGTCGTGCCATGCGGCACGGGTACGCCCAGCGCGCGAAACGAAGCGGCCTTGCCGAAGTGGATATCGGCCACCACCAGCATGCGCTCGCGTGGCCAGACCAGCACCTTCTGCGGCAGCAGCAGCACCGGCTCGCCGGCCAGCGTGATCGTGACCGGTCCGCCCCCGGTCATGGACCCGCCGCCTTCTCCAGCTCGCGCAGCACGCGTGCCACGCGGTCCGACAGCTTTTCGGTACTGAGTTTCTCGCGGAACCGTTCCACCATCAGTGCAAAGCCGAACGGCGTGGCCCGCTTCGTCTCGTGATAGCTGACGGCGCGCGCCTGCAGTTCCTCCAGCGTGGCGCGCAGCCGCTTCAGTTCCAGTTCCTGTTCCAGCACTTCCCGCTGCGCCTGCGTCAGCAGCAGGTTGCCGGCGTCATGCTTGCGGAATACCTCGAAGAACAGCGACGACGACGCCTGCAGCTGCCGGTTGCTTTTCGGCTGTCCCGGATAGCCCTGGAAGATCAGCCCGGCGATGCGGGCGATTTCGCGAAACCGCCGCTGCGACAGTTCGGTGGCGTTCAGGCTGGCCAGCACGTCCTCCAGCAGCCCGTCGGTCGTGAACAGCCCCACGTCGCGCCCGTGGCTGGCCGCAAACACCTCCGGCCAGGGCGCTTCCTCCGGCGCCAGCAGCTCGAAACCGTAATCGTTGACGGCGATCGAGAACGTGGCAGGCCGCATCCGCCCCACCCGGTACGACAGCAGCGATGCCAGTCCGATGTGCACCGAGCGGCCCGCGAACGGATACATGAACAGGTGATGCCCTTCCCGGCTGTGCACGCTTTCGATCACGGTGCGCTGCGGCGTCGGCAGCGCCGACCAGCGCGCCTGGATGTCCAGCAGCGGCCGCACCGCCGCCATTTCCGGCCCCCGGTAGATGCCTTCGGTTGCCAGCCGCATCTGTTCCAACGCCGCGTGGGCCAGTTCCGACGACATCGGCATCTTGCCGCCCTGCCAGCGCGGCACGGCACCCCTGGCTCCGGTGGCCCGTTTCACATACGCGGTCATCTCGTGCACGCGGAGGAATTCCAGGATGCGCCCGCCGAACAGGAAATGGTCGCCCTTGTTCAGCCGGGCGATGAAGCCCTCTTCCACCGTGCCGATCCGGCCGCCGCTCTGGAACTGCACCCGGATCATCGCTTCGGAGACGATGGTGCCGATGCCCATCCGGTGGCGCCGCCCGATCGCCGCATCCGGCACGCGGTAGACGCCGGCCTCGTCCGGCAGCACGCGGCGGTACTCCGGGTACACCGTCAGGCTCTGGCCGCCGCGCGCCACGAAATCGAGCGCCCACTGCCATTCCTGCGCCGTCAGCTCCCGGTAGGACCAGGCGGTGCGCACTTCGTCGTACAGCGCCGCCGCCGTGAAACCGCCGCCCAGCGCCACCGTCACCAGGTGCTGCACCAGCACGTCGAGCGGCTTGTCCGGCACCTGGCGCGATTCGATGTCGCGGTCCTTCACCGCCTGCACCGCGGCGGCCGCCTCCAGCAGTTCCAGGCTCTGCGTGGGCACCAGCGTCACGCGCGACACCCGCCCCGGCGCGTGGCCGGACCGGCCGGCACGCTGCAGCAGCCGGGCGATGCCCTTCGCGCTGCCGATCTGCAGCACCCGCTCCACCGGCAGGAAATCGACGCCCAGGTCCAGGCTCGAGGTGCAGATCACCGCTTTCAATGTTCCCTTCTTGAGCCCGAGCTCGACCCAGTCGCGCACTTCGCGGTCCAGCGAACCGTGGTGCAGTGCGATCAGGCCGGCCCAGTCGGGCCGCGCTTCCAGCATGTTCTGGTACCACAGTTCGGCCTGCGAGCGGGTATTGCAGAACACCAGGCAGGTCGCGTGCCGTTCGATCTCGCCGATGACCGGCTGCAGCATCTGCAGGCCCAGGTGGCCGGCCCACGGGAAGCGCGACGGGTTGGCCGGGATCAGCGTATCGACGACGATGTCCTTGCGCACGCTGCCTTCGACGATCGTGCCCGCCGGCTGCCCGTCGCGGTCCGGCCCGAGCAGCGCCTGCGTGGCCCGCTCCAGGTTGCCCAGCGTGGCCGACAGTCCCCACACCACGACGCCGGGATTCCACTGCCGCAGCCGGGCCAGTGCCAGCTGCGCCTGCACGCCGCGCTTGTTGCCCATCAGTTCGTGCCATTCGTCGACGATCACCATGTCGAGCATTGCGAACTGCTCATGGGCATCGGCTTTCGACAGCATCAGCGACAGGCTCTCCGGCGTCGTCACCAGCGCGTCGGGCAGGCGCCTGGCCTGCCGGGCGCGGGCGGCCGACGAGGTATCGCCGGTGCGCGCGTCGATGGTCCAGCCGGGCATCAGGTCGGCCGCCGAGTCGGACAAGGCGCGCAGCGTGTCGGCGGCCAGCGCGCGCATCGGCGTCAGCCACAGCACCCGCAAGCCGGCCTTGGGTTTTTTCCTGCCTGGCGGCGCCGCCATCGCCCGCTGCAGCGCCGCGAACCATACGGCATAGGTCTTGCCCGACCCCGTGGTGGCATGCAGCATGCCCGACTGGCCGGCGCGCGCCGCTTTCCAGACCGCGCGCTGGAACGGGAAGACTTTCCAGCCACGGGCGGCGAACCAGTCGTCGACGGCTTTCGTCATGCGCCGGACGCCTCCGCCAGCAAGCCTTTCAGCATGTCGAGCGTGTCGGCGTCGTCCACCGCCTTGTCCTCGCGCCGGCGCAAAATGCGCGGGAAACGCACGGCAATGCCGGACTTGTGGCGGGGCGACGCCTGGATGCCCTCGAAGCCGATCTCGAACACCATCGTCGGCCGCACGCTGCGCACCGGGCCGAAGCGTTCGATCGTGGTGCGGCGCACCGCGTTGTCGACCTGGGTGATCTCGGCATCGGTCAGCCCCGAATAGGCCTTGGCGAACGGCACCAGCTGGCGGCCGCCGTTGCCGTCGCTGTCCCACACGGCGAACGTGTAGTCGGTGTACAGCGAGGCGCGGCGGCCGTGGCCGGCCTGGGCATAGATCAGCACCGCGTCCACGCTGTAGGGATCGATCTTCCACTTCCACCAGGTGCCCACGTCCTTGGTGCGGCCCACACCGTATTGCGCGTCCTTCGCCTTCAGCATCACGCCTTCGACGCCGCGCAGGCGCGATTCCTGGCGGATGGTGGCCAGCGCCTCCCAGCTGTCGGCCCGCACCAGCGGCGAAATGCGCAGCTGCGGCACGTTCATCTGCGCTACCAGCTGTTCGAGCAGGGTGCGGCGCTCGCATTGCGGCAGCTTGCGCAGGTCGACGCCATCGCGTTCCAGCAGATCGTAGGCAACCAGCACGGCCGGGTATTCGGCCAGGAATTTGGCCGACAAGGCCTTGCGGCCGATGCGTTTTTGCAGGTCGGCGAACGGCGCCGGCATGTCGGCCACGCCTTCCCCGCTGCGCCAGACCAGGATTTCGCCATCGACCACGGTGCCTTCCGGCAGGCCCAGCGCGGCCAGTTCGGGAAAGCGCTCGGTGATCAGGTCTTCGCCGCGCGACCACAGGTAGTTCTGCCCGCCGCGCCGCACCAGCTGGGCGCGGATGCCGTCGTATTTCCACTCCACCTGCCAGTCGTCGACCTCGCCCAGGGCGCTTGGCTCGCCCTGCAGCTGGTGGGCGAGGAAGAAGGGATAGGGCTGGCCGCCGCGCAGCTTGTGCTCGTCGTCGGACTGCTCGGCGATCAGCTGCAGGAAGCCGGCCGCGGTCGGGCGCACGGTGCCGTCGGTCCAGCCCATCAGACGCTGGGCAATCAGCTTGCTGTCGAGCG
>DASVVD010001033.1:0-3159 GCA_036386715.1 Pseudoduganella sp. | reverse complement strand
CGGGCTCGGCCGGCCAAGGTGGAAGTGCTGGGAAACTTCCTGGCCGAACACCTGTCGCGGCCGGCGTGGCGCCTGTGATGCATTGCCGATGAACTTGCCATTAAAGCAATAACGTGCCAGCATGGCGGCCGGATGCCAGTGCAGGGCAGGTACAGATCAAGCGACTGGCACAAGAACCCATACGGAGAAACCGATGAAAACGCACTGCCTGAGGTGTATTGCAGCAATCCCCGCAGCCATCCTCCTTGCAGCTTCCGCGCAGGCCCAGGTCATGGTGCAAGGGCAGGCGCAGGCACCGGACACGTATACCAGCCCGGCGCAGTCGGCCGCCCAGGAATCGTTCGACAAGGCTTACCGTCCCTACCCTCGCGCCTACGGCGCAAACCAGGCGGCCGGGCTCAATGACAAGGCCTTCCAGGGGCTCTTCAAGACCGATCCGCGGCTCCTCGGCGGCTATGAACTGTTTCCGCACGTGGCCATCGAAGCGGGTTACACCAACCTGTACGACCGCGGCTTCCACCGTATCGATCCGGGGCCGGAAAACATGTCGGGCGCCCTGGGGGCCAACAGCTTCAGCAGTCACCTCGCGGCGAAGTACACGCTGCCGCTGTCCGACAACTTCGACCTCTATGGCAAGGTGGGCATCGCCCACAGTGGGCTGAAGGGGCAAGATGCGAAGAATCTGGCGGCAAAACAGGCACGAACCACACCGACCCCGGGCGGCAGTGGCGCCGCCATCCATGCCAAGGACCAGAGCGACACAGGGCGCTACCTCGGCGCGGGTGCGCAATACCGGCTCGGCGACAAGACCACGGTCGACGCCCAGTACGGCCGCCATGGCGATGCCGCCAAAAAATGGGGCGACGCGAGCAATGCCGACAGCGTGCGCGCCAACCTGAAAATGGGGTTCTGACGCGCGAGGTTCCTCCCGTCAGGCTGGCGGGTCCATGCGGCAGGGTTCAATGCGCGCGCAGGGGCGTGATATCGACATGGTAGGCCGTCGCACCGGCATGGAAATCCAGTTGCCATGCCATGGCGCCGGCGATACGCCCGAGCAGGTTGCGGCCATGGAGGAAACCCTGCATCGTAGCGGCGCGGCCAGGGTCGACCGCATTGGCCAGGCGCAGCACGCCGCCGGCGAACGACACCCGCAGCGGTGCGCCGGCATCGCCATGGAACAGCCCGTTGGCCAGGCAGTTATTGATGAGCAGCGCGGCAAGGTGGCGGTTGCCGGTGACCGGCAGCCGGTCGGGCAGGTCGAACACCAGGCGCGCCGGGTCCAGGGCGCCCTCCTCCAGCAGGCGCAACAGGCTGGCCTCGATACAGCCGCGCAGGTCGAATGCCTCGCTGCCGATATGCTCCGCGCGTGCCAGCGCGAACAGCACATCGATGGTATTGCCCATCTCGTCGACACCGGCCTGCAACTGCGCGAGCTCGTGCCCCGCCAGTGGCCGGGTCGACGCCGCGGCCAGCGCATTTTTCATTACGGTGAGCGGCGTGCGCAATTCATGGCTCACGTCGCGCGTAAAAGCATGCTCGCGCTGAAGGGCCGCATGCAGGTCGGCGATCGTGGTGCCGAGCTTTTCGGCCAGGTAGCCGATTTCATCGCGGCGCCCGCGGGCGCTGAAATCGACCGGGCCTTCCGGCGCCAGGCTGCGTACTTCGTGGGCCAGCACCTGGAGCGGCGCGACCAGCCGCCGGGCCAGCAGCCAGGCCAGCAGGAGCGCCAGGGCAATCAGGCCCAGTGCCACCGCAACCAGGATGCCGCCGATCTCCCGGAACAGCTTCGACACCACGAGCAGCGGGCCGACGTCGGCCAGCAGGTAGACGCGTTGCCGGCCCTGTACGGCATGCAGGTCGAGCGTGCGCAGGTGATAGTGCCGGTCGGTGCCCGTGAAGATTTCGGCACGCTGCCTGCCGGCGGCAACCTGTTCGCGCACCGGCGGCGGCAGCGTTTCAATGCTGCGGTGGACGCCGACGAGCGTATTGCCCGGCGACGCGACTTCGCCGTGTTCGCGGTAATGCGCCGTGATCGCGGCCGCTTCGCGTGCCAGCAGCCGGTCGACCAGCATGTCTTCGGTCACATAGGAAATCACCAGCGCCAGCCCGGTATAGGCAACGCACAGCAGCACCGTGAAACCGGCCAGCGCGGCGAACAGGCCATGCCGGATCGACTTAAACATCGTCGGGCGCGGCCAGTCGCAGGCGATAGCCGAGCTGGGGAATGGTCACGATCGCATCGGCCGCGCCGGCCAGCCCCAGCTGCCGGCGCAGCGCGTAGATGTGCGACTTGAGGGCATCGCTGTCCGGCGGGTTGGCGCCCCACAGTTCGTGCATCAGCGTAGCGCGCGCCACGGCATGCGGGTAGGCGGTGCACAGGGCGAACAGCAGCTTGAAACCGGCCTGTGTCAGCATGACGGGCACGCCGTTGCAGAGCGCGCGCCGGTCACGTGGAAACAGTGTCAGGGGACCGGTGCGCAGCTCCTGGCGTACATGCAGCTGTCCACGACGCGCCAGTGCCTGGCAACGCAGGGCAAGCTCGCGCAGGTCGAACGGCTTGGTCAGGTAATCGTCCGCCCCGCCATGGAAACCGCGTGCCTTGTCCTCGAACGCGTCGCGGGCGGTGAGCATCAATACCGGCACATTGCGCGGTGCCCGGGCCTTGATCGCGCGGCACACGTCCAGGCCATCCATGTCGGGCAGGTTGAGGTCGAGCAGGATCACATCGTAGGCTTCGCGCGTGGCCAGATCGATGGCCAGCGCACCGGTGGCGGCGTGATCGGCCTGCCAACGCAGCCCGTCGAGGAACTGCACGATCTGGCGGGCGATCACGGGGTGGTCTTCCACCACCAGGATGGTCAGGGGGCTGCGGTCGGTCATGCTGTCGGAGGCGATGGGTGCCCGACAGTATAGCGGCACGGTCAGCCTTCCGAACGGCCCGCGCTATCTCCACCATCACCATCGCCATCGCCATCGCGATCGCGGTCGTAGTGCCTCGCCAGGGGGAACGGCGGCAGCCAGGATTCGCGGCGGATCGTCCAGAGTTCGTAGGTCGGCCGGAACTGGTCGGGCGCATCGAGCGATCCAAGGTTGATCTCGATTTCGTCGGCGCTGCGCGAGAACACCGACGAACCGCAGCGCGGGCAGAAAAACCGGCCG
>DASVVD010001032.1:0-13182 GCA_036386715.1 Pseudoduganella sp. | reverse complement strand
CCCGTTGTCCGGCATTGCCGTGCAGGGCAACACCGCGCTCGCCGTCGGCGCGCGCGGCACCATCCTGGTCTCGGCCGATGCCGGCAAGACCTGGAAGCAGGTGCAGGCACCTGTCAGCGTGGACCTGACCACGGTGCGTTTCACCGGGCCGGGCAGCGCCTGGGCGCTCGGCCATGACGGCGTCGCGCTGCGCAGCAACGACCGCGGCGCGACCTGGAGCAAGGTGCTCGACGGCCGCAGCCTGATGGCATTGCTGAACACCCATTACAGCGATCTGGCCGAGAGCGGCGACAGCGGCGCGGCGGCCGTGCTGAAGGAAATCGCAGGCGCCGCCGCGCAGTCGGCCACGCCGGGCGTGTTGCCCTATCCTTTCCTCGACATCCGGATCGACGCCGGCGGGGAAGGGTTCCTGGCCGGCGCCTTCGGCCTGCTGCTGCGCACCCGCGACGGCGGTGCGAGCTGGGAACCATGGATCGAGCGCGCCGCGAACGACCGCCGCATGCACCTGTATGCGATCGAACAGGCCGCCGACGGCACGCTCTACCTGGCCGGCGAACAAGGCCTGCTGCGGCGCCATGACCGCGCAGGCGGGCGTTTCGTGGCACTGGAATCGCCCTACGCGGGCACATTCTTTGGACTGAAGGCCAGCGAGGCCGGCCTGGTTGCCTTCGGCCTGCGCGGCAATGCCTTCTTCAGCGGCGACCAGGGCGCCAGCTGGCAGAAGATCGCCCTCGGTACCCAGGCCACCGTGGTCGATGCGCTGGCCTGCGCGCCGGGCGAGATGGCCTTCGTGACCCAGGCCGGGCAGGTACTGCTCAGCCGTGACGGCAGCGTGACCGGCGGGGGCGCGGCCCGCGGCGCCGATGTGAACGGCGCGGCCCTGGCCGGACCGGGCCGGGTGGCACTGGTCGGCAGTGGCGGCGCCAGATTGGCCCGCATTCCTGGCTGCGGCATGGACAGCACAAACATTGGAAAGAACTGACATGGCAGCGCACAGCGAACAACCCCGCATGCCCGTGATCCGGGACGTGCAAGACTTCGATCGCGGATCGGGCAACTTCCTCGAACGCCTGATCTTCAACCACCGGCTGCTGGTGCTGCTGGCCTGCCTGCTGGCCACGCTGTTCCTCGGCCATGCGGCAACCCGGATCAGCGTCAATGCCAATTTCGAGCGCATGATCCCGCTCGACAGTCCATACATCCAGAACTACCTGAAGTACAAGAAGGACCTGCCCGGCCTCGGCAACACCGTGCGCATCGTGGTCGAGAACAGGAGCGGCGACATCTACGATCCGGCCTACCTCGAGGTCATGCGCAAGGTGAACGATGACCTGTATCTGATCGATGGCGTCGACCGCTCGTGGATGAAGTCGATCTGGATGCCGATCGTGCGCTGGCGCGAGGTGACCGAGGACGGCATCACCGGCGGCCCGGTAATGCCGCCGCAGTTCGACGGCAGCGCCGCCGAAGTGGCCAAGCTGCGCGACAACGTGGCCAGGGCTGGCATCGTCGGGCACCTGGTCGCGCTCGACATGAAATCGAGCATGATCGTCGTGCCGCTGCTCGACAGCGACCCGAAGACCGGCCAGCCGCTCGACTATGGCGCATTCTCGCGCAAGCTCGAGGACAAGATCCGCACCTACGAGAGCGGCAGCGTGGGCATCCATATCGTCGGTTTCGCCAAGATCGTCGGCGACCTGATCGAGGGCCTGAAATCGGTGATGCTGTTCTTCGCCGTCTCGGTCGCCGTCGCCACCGTGTTCGTCTACCTGTACACACGCTGCGTGCGCAGCACCGTCCTGCTGGTATCGGCGGCGGTGATCGGCGTGGTCTGGCTGCTCGGGCTGATGCAGCTGCTCGGCTACGAGCTCGACCCATATTCGATCCTGGTGCCGTTCCTGATCTTCGCGATCGGCCTGTCGCATGGCGCCCAGAAGATGAACGGCATCATCCAGGACATCGGCCGCGGCACCCACAAGTACGTGGCGGCACGCTACACGTTCCGCCGGTTGTTCGTGGCCGGCGTGACGGCGCTGCTGGCCAACATCGTTGGCTTCGCGGTGCTGGTCATCATCGACATCCCGGTCATCCGCGACCTGGCGATCACCACCAGCATCGGGGTGTCGGTGCTGGTCTTCACCAAGCTGTTCCTGATTCCGGTCGCGCTGTCCTATATCGGCATCGGCCCGAGGGCCGCGCAGCGCGCGCTGGAAGCGGACCGCGAGATGGCCCAGGGCCAGTCGCTGCTGGGCCGCGTGTGGGGGCGCCTCGATGCGCTGACCGGGCGCCGCTGGGCCTTCGGCATGACGGCCGCCGCGCTGCTCGTCACGGTGGTCTCGGCGATCGTGATGCAGGGCCTGCGCATCGGCGATCTCGACGCCGGCGCGCCGGAGCTGCGCCCGGACTCGCGCTACAACCGCGACAACGCCTACATCACGCGCAACTACGGGCTGTCGAGCGACCAGTTCGTGGTGATCATGAAGACTGCCGACGAAGGCTGCCGGCTGTATTCGGCGCTGGCCAGGATGGATGGCCTGGCGCAGCTGCTGCGCGAGGACCCGGCGGTGCAGACCACGACCTCGCTGGCCGAGACCGTGCGCTTCACCACCGCCGCCATGTCGGAAGGCAGCGGCAAGTGGATGACGATCAGCCGCAACCAGTCGATCACCGACGGTGCCATGTCGGCCGCGTCGATCGCCACGCCGGACATCACCAACCAGAGCTGCTCGGTGTCGCCGCTGGTGGTCTACCTGCGCGACCACAAGGCCGACACCGTGGCGCGCATCCTCAAGAAGTCGAGCGACTACGCCCAGGCCAACAACACGCCGGCGGGCGCCAAGGAACCGGTGGCCTTCCTGCTGGCCGCCGGCAGCGCCGGCATCGAGGCCGCCACCAACATCGAGGTCGGCAAGAGCATCGTCATGATGTACCTGGCCGTGTACGGCTCGACGGCCCTGCTGTGCCTGGTCACCTTCCGCAGCATCCGCGCCACCATCGTGGCGCTGATCCCGCTGGTGATCACCACTATCCTGTGCAAGGCACTGATGGTCTGGCTGGGCATCGGCCTGAAGGTCGCCACGCTGCCGGTGATCGCCGTCGGGGTCGGGGTCGGGGTGGACTATGCGCTCTACCTGCTGTCGGTGCAGCTGGCTTGCCAGCGCCGCGGCGACAGCCTGCGCACCGCCTACCGCCGTTCGCTCGACTTCACCGGCAAGGTAGTGGCACTGGTCGGCATGACGATGGCGGCCGGCGTGGTCACCTGGGCCTGGTCGCCGATCAAGTTCCAGGCCGACATGGGCATCCTGCTGACCTTCATGTTCCTGTGGAATATGCTCGGCGCGCTGATGCTGACCCCGGCACTGTCCTACTTCCTGCTCAATCCGCGCCCCGCCAGTGACGAGGCGCGTGTCAGTCCTACCTTGGAGAAGAAATATGTTTGATCTGCTGCTGTCAGCCGACATGATGCTGCCCGACCCGGACGGCATGACCGACCTGCTGGTGAACAAGCTCGGCGTGCACAGCCATCCGAACTGGCGCCAGGCGTTCGACAACCACCCGTATATCGCGCATTTCCTGCGCGTGCACAAATCGCTGGCGGTGTCGCCGACGCGGCTGGAACCCCAATGGCACCTGGACTACGACAATCCGGGAGATCCGATGTTCCACGAATTCCTCGAGAGCCTGAAGGACTACCAGGGCCGGCATCGCCCGATGCTGACGCACTCGGTAGTGCTGGCGCTGCAGGGACCGAAGTTTGACATCTTCGTGGACAAGCTGATGCGCCGCGGCCTGGCGTTCCGCATGGCGCAGCGCACGGAAGAGATGCCATTCGATCGGCTGTGGCTGGGCACCACGCCGGAACGCCCGCGCTATACGCCGGCCGTCGATGGCGGCCTGTGCATCGAGGTGATGCCGACCGAGCCGCTGCAGATGCCTGCCGAGACGTTCGCCAGCCCGCCGGCCCAGCCGCGCGAGCCCCGGCCGGGCGACATGGTGCGCATCAGTGCACGGGCCTTCCTGGTGCGCGACCTCGACCACACGCTGCGTTGCTGTTCGACCAACCTGGACTGGGAGCCGCGCGGCGGCGTCGAGCTGCTGGGCCGCGAAGGCCAGCGCCGCGCCGTGATGCCGTTCACCGTCGCCAACAGCGCGGCACTGCACGTGATCCAGCCGACTGCATGGAACACCCCGGCCGCACATTACCTCAATAACTGGGGCCCGGGCCTGTACTACATCCGCATCGCCGTGCACGGGTTGCAGGCCAAGGCCGAGGACCTGCGGGCGCGCGGCACGCGCTTCACCTGGGTCGAGGAATCGGAGTCGGCCGGCGGGCGCCCGCTGATCCGCATCGAACCGTCGGAACTGCGCGGCCAGGTCATCGAGTTCGAGGAAGCCTGAGGTGGGGAGCATCGACATGGATAACAGCGAACTGGACAGGTCCGGCGTGGTGCCGGCAAGCATCGTCAACGACGCCGTGACCATCGAGCGCGAGGGCAGCGTGGGCTGGGTGGTGCTGACCCGTCCGGGCCAGATCAACGCCATCAATGACGACATCCGCAGCGGCGTGCCGCAGGCGTTGCGCGAGCTCGACGCCGATCCGGCCATCCGGGTCATTGCGATCCGCGGCGCTGGCGCGCGCGGCTTTTGCGCCGGTGCCGACATCAAGGAGCGGCGCGGCCCGGAAACGGCGATCGAAGTGCGCAGCCGCATGCAGGGCGCGCGCTGGATCGAGTCGATCGACGCGGTGCGCAAGCCGGTCATCGCGGCAATCCATGGCTACTGCATGGGCGGCGGCCTGGAGCTGGCGCTGGCCTGCGATATCCGCTATGCCGCACCGGATGCGGTGTTCAGCCTGCCGGAAACGGCGCTGGGCCTGATTCCCGGCGGCGGCGGCACCCAGCGCCTGGCGCGCGTGGTCGGTCCCGGCCGGGCAATGGACCTGCTGCTCACCGGTGAGCGCCTGGACGCGGGCGCGGCGAAGGACATCGGCCTGGTCACGCGCCTGGCGAGCGAATCGGCGGCGCTGATCGACGAGGTGCGCGCCTTCGCCTCCCGCATTGCGGCGCGCGCACCGGCGGCCACGCTGTCGGTCAAGCGCGCGGCGCGCGGCGCCCTCGACCTGGAGCTCAAGCAGGGCCTGGATCTCGAACTCGACCTGTTCGCCATGCTCAAGCCGAGCGAGGATGCACAAGAAGCCGCGCTGGCCTTCAGCGAGAAGCGGCAGCCCCATTTCATCGGCCGCTGAGCGGCCCTACCTGACGGAGACCGGGAATGAACGAAGCAGCAAATGAAACAGCGGACAAGGGCAAGCTGGAAGGACGCGTCGCGATCCTCACCGGCGCGGGCGGCGGCCTGGGGGCCGAGGCGGCGCGCGTGCTGGCGGGGCATGGCGCGCGGGTAGCCATCGTCGATATCGACGGCACGGCCGCGCGCTCGGTCGCGGCAACTATCGAAGAGCAGGGCGGCACGGCCCTGGCGCTGCAGTGCGACATCTCGAGCGAAGCCGAGGTCAGCGCCATGGTCGAGGCGGTGGTGGCGCGCTTCGGGCGCGTCGACGTGCTGCACAACAACGCGGCAATCCTGAGCGTGGAACAGCGCAAGCGCGACCGCGACGTGGTCAACATGGATGTCGAAGCCTGGGACCGCGCGATGGCGGTCAACCTGCGCGGCGCCATGCTGTGCAGTAAATATGCGATCCGCGAGATGCTCAGGCACGGGCGCGGCTCGGTGATCTTCGTGACCTCCGGCCTGGGCGTGCAGGGCGACCTGTCGCTGACGGCCTACGCGGCCTCGAAGGCTGCCCTGATCATGCTGGCGCGCTCGGTGGCGGCGCAGTACGGCAAGCAGGGCATCCGTTCGAACGCGCTGCAGATCGGCCTGGCCCCGGCCGAGAACGCGCATGAAAGCATGCCCCTGCCGCTGCTCGACATCCTGCGCGAGAACCACCTGACGCCCGAACTGGGCACGCCGCGGCAGATCGCCGACGTGGTGGCGTTCCTGGCATCCGACGAATCGTCGTTCGTGACCGGCACCACGCTGGTGGCGGATGGCGGCTTCGGCAGCCATACCCCTTCGCTGGTGGCGATGAAGGCATTGTTTGCGCAGTCCGGCGCGAAAGGGATGTGATGAAGGCTGCCATCATCCATGAACGCGGCGCGGCGCCGGTCATCTGCGAGTTTCCGGCGCCCGAGCCGCTCGACGGTGCGATGCTGATCGAGGTCGACACGGCCGGCCTGGGAGGCTGGGACGTGCTGGGCGCTTACCGCCTCGGCGTGCAATACCCGTGCGTGATCCGCGGCGAAGGCGTGGGCCGCGCGCCGGACGGGCGCCGGGTATACTTCGGCGAACGCTCGGTGCTGCCCTACGGCGCCTGGGCCGAGCGCACCCTGGTGCCCGCCGAGGAAGTGTGGGATGTACCGGACGACGTCGACGACCGCACCGCGATCGCGATGGGCATCGCCGCCACCGGCGCACTGGTGCCGCTGGAACAGGCGAAGATCGCGCCAAGCGAATCGGTGCTGGTACTCGGCGCGACAGGCACGCTGGGCCAGATCGCGCTGCAGTTGGCACGCTTCCTGGGCGCCGGGCGCGTGGTGGCGGCAGCCCGTTCGGCCGAGGCACTGGGGCGCCTGAAGGACCGCGGCATCGCTGACGAGGTTGTGGTGCTCGGTGGCGCGGACGATGCCGCGGCGCTGAAGGCGGTCGCCGGCGAAGGCTTCGACGTGGTGCTCGACCTGGTCTGCGGCCAGCCGATGCTCCATGCGCTCAAGGCCACCCGGTGGGGCGCGCGCATCATGACCATCGGCACCGGTGCCGGGCGCCAGGTCAACCTGGACATTGCCGACCTGCTGTTCCGCACGCTGTCCTGCATCGGCACCGGCCAGCGGCCGCCGGCCGACCGGCGCGCAATCTGGGAGCGGTTGCTGGGCATCGCGCGCGAGCAGGACATCCGCATCGACTACAGCGATTTCGCCTTCGACGATGCCGGCGCAGCCTGGGCGGCGCAGGTGAGCGGACCGCACGCGAAAATCACCGCGCGCGTGCGCGCCTGACCGCCCGGCGCCGGGAAGGGGTATTCATGACATCAGGACAATGGTGGATCGTCGCGCTGTCCGAACAGCTGGCGCCCGGCAAGGCACTCGCCACGGTGTGCGATGGCCGGGAGCTGGCGCTGTTCCGCAGTGCCGGCGGCGAAGCCTTCGCGCTGGAAGACCGCTGCCCGCACCGGCGCGTGCTGCTGTCGCCGGGGCAGGTCAGGCCGGGCGGGCTGCAGTGCCCCTACCATGGCTGGACGTTCGATGGAGCGAGCGGGCGCTGCACCGATATCCCGAACCTGCGGCGCGACGAAAAGATCCCGCCGGCGGCGGCGCAGGCCTATCCGGTCGCCGAACTGAACGGTTTCATCCACGTGTTCGCGGGGACGGGCGGGGTGCAGGGAGTGTTGCCCGGCGCTATATACCGGGCGACGGGACGGGAGTACACCGGCGCCATGGTGGTCGCCATCGGGTTCGACGATTATCTCGACGTCATGCTCGACGGTCCGGAATGCCTGGTGGACTTCCCGGGCGTGACGATCACCGACTACTTCATCGGCGATCCGCGCCGCGACGGCGGCCATCTCGTGCTCGACCGCGGCGCGATGTGGCAGGGCAGGGGACCCGGCGCGGCCTTCGTGCGCGACCATCCACTGCTGGTGCGCACCCGTGTGCCGCTGGCGGGTGGCGACATCGTGGTGGCCTTGCTTGACGCCGCCGAGCAGCCGCTGGTCACACTGTTCGTCGCCGCCACCGCCAACCGGCGCGGTACCACCGGCCTGGCGTGGCGAGGCTTCACCCATGCGCGCGCCCACACGGGGCCGCCGGGCTGGCGCCTGCGCCGCCTGGCCGGCGCGCCGCCGTTCACGGTGCGGGCCGCACTGGATGGGCGTGCCATCGCGGCGCTCGCCATCGCGCCGTCGCGCGAACGGCGCAGCGCTGCCGCCACGGCATCCCCGGAAGAACAGGAGAACCTGCATGCACATCGATGACAAGGCGGCACGCTTCGCGGCACCGGACGCCAAGCGCGACTGGATACCCGGCAACCTCGACCTGCGCGACACCTGGTTCCCGGTGGCCTACGGCGCCGACATCGGCGGCCGCGCGTTGCGGCGGATCGTCCACGCGCAGGATGTCTACCTGTGGCGCGAAGCGGGGCGGGTGCGCGCCGCCGAGTTCAGGCCCGAGCTGCTGGCACGCCTTCACGGCACGGCCAGCGCGTTCACTGGCGGCTCGTGCTTCTACCCCGTGCTCGAGCGTTATGGCTATGTATGGGTCTGGTACGGCAATCCCGATCATGCGCACGAGGAACTGGTTCCGCTGATTCCGTTCCTGCCGGCGGACGGCGCCGGGATTCCCCGCTACACCCAGCGGTCGGTACGTTTCGACGCCGCCTCGCCTCTGTCGGTCGAGAACCTGATCGACCTGACGCATGCCGATTTCCTGCATGCGAACACCATCGGCGACGGGCAGTCGGACAGCGACGTGATCGAATTCAGCTCCACGTCGGAGACGCTGACGCGCACCCGCATCGTCACGCGCAAGTCGGTGGCGCCGGTGATGCGCTGGATCGGCGGTGTGCGCGCCCGCTACCAGGACCTGCGCGCGGTGCTGCACGTCCACCTGCGCAACAACCTGTGCATTTCCTATCCCAGCTTTACTCCCGGCTATGCGATTCCCAACGTGCAGCCCTTCGTGCCGGTCGGGAAGCACCGTTCGCGCGTCGACCAGACCAACTACACGGTCCACGCGCCGGCGCCGTTCCGCTGGCTGATGCCGCGCATCTCCTATGTTATCCAGCCGCAGGACAACTCGGTGCTGCGGCCGCAGAATGCGCGCTACTTCGACGAGGGGCAGCGACGCGACCTCAGTTCGCGCTTCGACGCGCCCGGCAACCGCTACCGCGTGCTGATGGCGCGCCTGGCCGAACGCCAGCGCGGGGGCGACTTCGGCTACGGCGCCGATGCCGATCCGGCACTGGATATCTCCACCGTGCTGGGCATGCGGCGCTAGGTGGGGGCTGTCGCTAACGCCGGGACGCCGCACCGCTCCGGCATCACGCTGGTCCTGGCGGGACTGGCGATGCTCGGCCCGTTCTCGATCAATGCCTACCTGCCGTCGTTTCCCGAGATGACGCAGGCCCTGCACACGGACGCGGTGGCGCTGCAGCAGACGATCTCGGTGTATTTCGCCGCGTTCGCGTTCATGTCGCTGTGGCACGGCGCGATTTCGGATGCGTGCGGGCGGCGTAAGGTCGTGCTGGCGGGACTGGTTGTGTATGCACTGGCCTCGCTCGGCTGCGTGTTCGCCACGCGCGTCGAACAGCTGCTGCCGCTGCGGGCATTGCAAGGCCTGTCCGCTGGTGCCGGCATCGTGATCGGGCGCGCGGTGATCCGCGACCTGCACGAGGGTCCGCAGGCGCGGCGCATGATGTCGCAGGTCGTCATGATGTACGGGCTGGCGCCGGCGGTCGCGCCGCTGGTCGGCGGCGCGCTGCAACGGGCGTTCGGATGGCGCGCCGTGTTCCTGTTCCTGGCATTGCTGGCGGCCGGCCTGCTGGTGGCGGTGGCGCTGCGCCTGCCGGAAACGCTGGCGGCGGCAGCGCGCCAGCCGTTCCGGCCCGTGCCGCTGGCGAGGGGCTATTGCGAGGTGCTGGGCAACCGTGCGTTCATGGCCTGGTCGCTTTCCTATGCGTTGATGTTCGGCGCGTTCTTCCTGTACGTGCTGTCGGCGCCGGTGTTCCTGATGCGCCATCTCGGCCTCGGCGAAGCCGATTTCCTGTGGCTGTTCGGGCCGGCGACGGCCGGGCTGGTCACCGGTTCCGCGCTGGCCGGCAAGGTCGCGGCAAGGTGGCCGGTGCGCCGCACCCTGCAGGCCGGCTTTGCCCTGATGGGCGCGGCGGTCGCCTGCAACCTGGCGATTTGCCTGGTGGCCCCGCCCGGCACCGGTTGGTACGTCCTGCACCTGTTCGTGTTCAATCTGGGCATGTCGCTGGCGGTGCCGACGCTGACGATCCGCGGGCTCGACTGCGTCCCGGCGCGGCGCGGCATGGGTTCCTCGGTGCAGCTGTTCGTGCAGACCGGGTTCAACGCGCTGATCGCCGCCATCATCGCGCCGCTGCTGTGGGGCTCCCTGGTGTCGCTGGCGTGCGGCGCGGCCGTGCTGTTCCTGTGCGCCGGCGCGGGCGTGCTGCTTGCCGCGCGCCTGGAACGGGAGGCGCGTGCCGCGCCTCGGGTGATGCTCGGGTGAATTTCAGGTGATGTAGACCAGGTCATACCGATGCCTGGCATAGCTCACCGGTTCCTGGATCTCGACGGCCTGCACCCCCGGGATGTTCTTGATGTCGTTGTCGATCATCTCGGCGGCTTCCGTGCGGCTTGTGCTCACGAGGACAGCGATCAGGTCGAAGCGGCCCACGCAGAGCGTCACGAAGGTGCACGCGTCCAGCCCGGCAATCCGTTCGCCGATCGCGCGGGCCTGCCCCGGCAGTGCCTTGATGCGCAGGATGACGCCGGTTCCCAGGCCGCTGGCTTCGAAGTCGGTGACCATGCCGAGCCGCATGGCCTTGCCTTCGATGAGCTTCTTCAGACGCTGGCGCACGGTGCCTTCGGAGATCTGCAAGGCGCGCCCCACCTCGCGGTTGCTCATGCGGCCATTCTCGCGCAGCAGGTCGATGATGGCGGTATCGGTATCGTCCAGTTTCAGGGTCATCCTGCGGCTCTCACAAATTAACGAAATCACTGCGGTACTTGATGATCTCGGCAAAGAGCGTCACTTCGACCGAGCGCACACCCTCGATCCGTCCGATCTCCCCGGCCAGGGCATGCATGGCGGGCAGGTCCGCCGCCATCGCCATCAACGCAAACGACGGGTCGCCCATCAGGATGCTGATCAGGGCCAGGCCGTCGAGCTTTGCCAGGTCGCCGGCGATGGCTTCGACCGGGCGGCCGGCGATGTACACGTCGATATTGGCCAGCGTGTGATGCCCCGCGGCGCGAAAGTCGCGCTGCGCCATCACCTTCATTACGCGCTCGTTTTCCAGCGCCCGCACGCGCGACGCGATCGTTGCCTCGCTGACGCCGAACCGGTCGGCCAGTACCTTGTTCGTTTCCTGGGGGCTGGCGCGCAGCGCGTCCAGGATGCTGCGGTCCAGTTCATCGAGCGGCCGCTCGGTTTTCATCGGGTGGATCACATTGGTCTCGTTGGGCGTGCTAACCGCCCACCTTAGCACACGTCCGTAACGCGCGGCAAGGCGCCGGCAGCGCCTTGCCGGGATGCTTGAATTCGTATGTATTTTGCACAAAAAATACGCGTAATGCTGTATTTGTTCGGAAATGCTGTTTTTGCGTATTAATTTAATAAAATGTATACGCTAAACTCAAGCTGCATTGGAGCCCGCGCAGGCCAGGCGGCACAGACCACCAGGGGCCCATCCGCACCAGACGCCATCGGCGTACCAGATCGGCGTACCAGAAAGGCGGCCGGAAGGCCGCCAACAAGAGACCTTGGAGGAGAGACCATGAGAAGCATCGGAACACGGATGCCTGCCGGGCTGGCCCTGCGCAGCATTTCCGTGATGTTGTTGATGGCAGGCGCGGGCGGCGCGTCGGCGGTAGATATCCAGACCGGCATCCGCGATGTCAAGCTGCGATGGGATAACACGTTGCGCTACAACCTGGGACTGCGCGCCGAACGGCCCGACGCGCGCATCCTGAATAACCCGACCTTCGACGAGTCGGACGGCAAGTTCGACCGCGGCGACGTGGTGACGAACCGGCTCGACCTGCTCAGCGAGATCGACCTGAGCTACCGCAACCTGCTGGGCTTCCGGATCAGCGGAGCCGCCTGGTACGACAGGGCGTACGACGACCGGACGGTACGCAGCACGGTGCCCGGCTATGCGTCCAGCTACGCGGGTGACCGCTACAATTCGCATGTCTCGCGCTACGTCAACGGGCCTTCCGGCGAACTGCTCGACGCCTTCGTCTGGGGCAACCTCAAGCTGGGCAACGTGCCGGTCAACGTAAAGGTGGGGCGGCAGACCAACTACTTCGGCGAAGGCCTGCTGATCGGGGCGCATGCCATTTCCTATTCGCAGTCGCCGATCGACGGCGTGAAGGCGGTCACCAGTCCGGGCATCGAAACGAAGGAAGTCTTCCTGCCCGAGTCGCAGCTGTTCCTGAAGGCCCAGGTGACGCCGGAACTAGCCCTGGCCGGACAGTATTTCTTCGGCTGGCACGAGTCGCGCCTGCCGTATGGCGGCACGTTCTTCGCGCCGGCCGACCCGTTCTTCGAGGGCCCCGACCGGCTGCCCGTCGCTCCCAACGGGGCCACGCTGGCGCGCGCGCCATCGCTCACGCCGGGCAAACGTGGGAACTGGGGCGTGAGCGCCAAGCTCAATCTCGAGGCGATCGAATCGAGCGTGGGCCTCCATTACCGCGAGTTCAACGACTACAACCCATGGTTCGGGCCCAACCTGACCGGCTTCGTCTCCGTTCCGGGTGTCGGCACCGTACCCACCGCCTACCGCCTGGCCTATCCGACCGACGTCAAGCTGGTCGGCGTGAGCGGGGCGCGGGTGATCGGGCCGGTCAGCGTCGCCACCGATATCTCGTTGCGCAAGGGCGGGGCGCTCAACACCGATGCCGTCAGCCCGGTCGACGGGCAGGGACCGCGCGGCAATACGCTGCACGTGGTCGCCAATGGCGTGTACCTGCTGCCCGCCAGCAGGTTCTGGGATACGGGGAACTTCGTCGCCGAGCTCGCGTACAGCCGGCTCGTGAAGGTGACGGCCCATCGCGAGCTGTACAAGGCGGTGGGCGAGCCGTCCTGCCTGGCGCCGGACGGCGCGCCGGACGGCGCGCCGGGTGGCAAGGGCGACGGCTGTTCGTCGAAACATTATGCGGCGCTCGCGCTGCTGTTCTCCCCGCAGTACCTGCAGGTGCTGCCATCGTGGGATCTGGATATTCCGCTGTCCCTGAACTATGGCCTTAGCGGCAACGCCCCCAGCGCTGGCGGCGGCAACGAGAAGTCCCTGTCGTGGTCGATTGGCGCCAGGATGACGTTCGCCCAGCGCTACGAATTCTCGCTGCAGTACGCCGACGCGCGCGCACCGGGCAAGTACGACCCCACGGGCACCACGCTCGTC
>DASVVD010001031.1:0-3103 GCA_036386715.1 Pseudoduganella sp. | reverse complement strand
CGGCCTTCACCTTGATGTCGATGCCATTCAGTGCGCGGACACCGCCGAACTGCTTGACGATGCGCCGCATTTCAAGAAGGTAATCGCTCATGCTCACTTTGCGGTCAGTTGGCGGTCAGCTGGGCCTTCGTGTAGAACCCGTCGTCGGCCAGCACCTGCACATTGGCTTTCGTCAGCGGGATCGGTTTCAGCAGCAGCGTGGGCACCTGCTTGCTGCCGTTGTTGTACTGCGAGTTGAACGCCGGCTTCTCGTTGCGTACCAGCTGCACCGACAGCTTGGCCGCTTCGGTGGCGATCAGCTTCAGCGGCTTGTAGACCGTCATCGCCTGGGTGCCGGCGATCACGCGTTTCACGGCGGCCAGGTCGGCATCCTGGCCCGATACCGGCACCTTGCCCTGCAGTTTCTGCGAGGTCAGGGCCTGGATCGCGCCGCCGGCGGTCGCATCGTTCGATGCCACCACGGCGTCGATCTTGTTGTTGTTGGCGGTCAGCGCGTTCTCGACGATCGACATCGCCTCGGAAGCGCTCCAGTCCTTGACCCACTGCTTGCCCACCACCTTGATGTCGCCCTTGTCGATCAGCGGCTGCAGCACCTTCAGCTGGCCTTCGCGCAGCATCTTGGCGTTGTTGTCGGTCGGTGCGCCGCCCAGCAGGTAGTAGTTGCCCTTCGGCTTGATCGCCTTGATCGCCTCGGCCTGCAGTTCGCCCACTTTCTGGTTGTCGAACGAGATATAGGCATCCACGTCGGAGTTCAGGATCAGGCGGTCGTACGACACCACCTTGATCTTGGCCTTCTTCGCCTCGCGGATCGCGTTATTCAGCACCGTGGCGTTGTAGGGCACGATCACCAGCACGTCCACGCCACGCGAGATCAGGTTCTCGATCTGCGAGATCTGGCGCTGTTCGCTGGCATCGGCCGACTGCACGTACACCTTGGCGCCGAGGCGCTCGGCTTCCTTGACGAAGTAGTCGCGGTCGCGCGTCCAGCGCTCGAGGCGCAGGTCGTCGATGCAGAAACCGATTTTTGGATTTTTAGCGTCGGCCAGGGCGGCGCCGGAGGTGAGGGCGAGCAGGACGCTCGCGATTGCGATCTTCAACTTCATGTGTGTCTCCTAAGATGGTGGCCTGTGGCCTGTTGTTGTTATCCTGGATGAGTGATGCGCGTTTTACTGTCTGGTGCGGTTCCTGTGGTGCTTTAGGGGTCTGTCCCCGGTAAGTGTTGCTGCCTGTTCTTGCCGCTGGCGCGGTTAGGGGACTGACCCCGGTTTTTTGCTGGCATTCCGACGGCACCAGCAAAAAACCGGAGTCAGTCCCCTGAAAAAGCTGGTGGCAAGAACGAAAGCCGACAGTTACCGGGGACAGACCCCCATTAATGGTTATGCCGCGGCAAGACCTCGCCGATGTTCTTGTACTCCAGCGCCAGTTCCATCACGGCGCCCGACTGCATCTGGCCCACGGTGGCGCGGTAGATCTGCTGCCATGGCGTCTGGCTGGCCGGGAACGCCGGGATGCCGTCGCCCTTGCGGCGTTCGATCTCGGCATCGTCGACCAGCATGTTGGCAGTGCCGTTGTTCAGGTCCACGCGAACCGTGTCGCCGGTGCGGATCCAGGCCAGGCCGCCGCCCACCGCCGATTCCGGCGAAGCGTTCAGGATCGACGGGCTGTCGGAGGTGCCGGACTGGCGGCCGTCGCCCAGCGTCGGCAGGTTCTTCACGCCGCGCTTGATCAGGGCATCGGGCGGCTGCATGTTGACCACTTCGGCCGAACCTGGCCAGCCGATCGGGCCGGCACCGCGGATCACCAGGATGCAGTCCTCGTCGATGTTCAGCGACGGATCGTTGATGCGCTTGTGGTAGTCGTCCGAACCGTCGAACACGATGGCGCGGGCTTCGAACACGCCTTCGTTGCCCGGCTGGCTCAGGTAGCGGGCGCGGAACTCGTCCGAGATCACCGAGGTCTTCATGATGGCGAAGTCGAACAGGTTGCCGGACAGGACGAAGAAGCCGGCCTTGGCCTTCAGCGGCGCGGCGAACGGCCAGATCATCTCGCGGTCGTTGGTTTCGCGATTGACCAGGTTTTCCTTTAGCGACTTGCCGGTGACGGTCGGGCGATCCGAACGCAGCAGGCCGTTCTGTTCCAGTTCCCACATCACGGCGGGCACGCCGCCGGCGCGGTGGAAGCGCTCGCCCAGGTACTTGCCCGAAGGCTGCATGTTCAGCAGCAGCGGCACGTCGTGGCCGTACTTCATCCAGTCCTCGGTGTGGATTTCAACGCCGGCGTGGCGGGCCATGGCCATGATGTGCTGCTG
The DNA here is from genome assembly GCA_036386715.1 of Pseudoduganella sp. Lineage (GTDB taxonomy): Bacteria > Pseudomonadota > Gammaproteobacteria > Burkholderiales > Burkholderiaceae_D > Rugamonas. The sequence goes on along the minus strand of DASVVD010001031.1, from coordinate 795 downwards.
CGCATTGGTGGAACCGCCGATCGCCGCGTTGGTGACGATCGCATCGAGGAACGCGTCACGCGACAGGATCGACGAAGGGCGGATGTCCTGCTCGGCCATCGCCACGATGCGGCGGCCGGTTTCATAGGCCATCTGGCCGCGTTCGCGGTACGGTGCCGGGATCGCCGAGCAGCCGGTCAGCGACATGCCCAGCGCTTCGGCGATCGCGTTCATCGTCGAGGCGGTGCCCATCGTGTTGCAATGGCCGGCCGAGGGTGCCGAGGCAGCGGCGATCTCGAGGAATTTCTCGTTGTCGATCTCGCCGGCGGCCAGGCGGCGGCGGCCTTTCCAGATCGCCGCGCCGGAACCGACCAGCTCGCCATCGAGCCAGCCATCGAGCATCGGCCCGCCGGACAGCACGATGGCCGGGATATCCACGGTGGCGGCAGCCATCAGCTGTGCCGGCGTGGTCTTGTCGCAGCCGGTGGTCAGCACCACGGCATCGATCGGGTAGCCGTGCAGGATCTCGACCAGGCCCATGTAGGCCAGGTTGCGGTCGATCGCGGCGGTCGGGCGGCGGCAGTTCTCGAAGATCGGGTGCAGCGGGAATTCCATCGGAATGCCGCCGGCATCGCGGATGCCGTCGCGCACGCGCTTGGCCAGGTCGAGGTGGATGCGGTTGCACGGGCTGATGTCGCTGCCCGACTGGGCGATGCCGATGATCGGCTTGCCGCTGCGCAGTTCGTCCGGGGTAATCCCGTAATTCATGAAGCGCTCCAGGTACAGCGCGGTCATGTCGATGTGGTCCGGATTGTC
>DASVVD010001030.1:0-6212 GCA_036386715.1 Pseudoduganella sp. | reverse complement strand
CTCGGTGTTCTGCGAGATCGATGCCGTCATCTGTTCCAGCGACGCCGAGGTTTCCTCGACGCTGGCGGCCTGCTCGGAAGCGGCCTGCGACAGCGACTGCGCGGTGGCGGAGACTTCCTCGGAAGCCGAGGCCAGCGACTGCGCGCCGGCGTTGACTTCGGAGACCACGTGCGTCAGCTTGCCGATCATGTTCTTCATGGCGGCCAGCAACTGGCCGGCCTCGTCGCGCGACGTGTCGCCGATCGTCACCGTCAGGTCACCGGCGGCCAGCTGGTCGGCCACGCCGACGGCCTGGCGCAGCGGACGGGTAACCGACAGCGTGATGAGCGTCGCCACCAGGATCGCCAGCAGCAGTGCGCCGGCGGTCATGCCGATCACCAGCTTGCGCGTCTCTTCATAGGTCTGGCTTGCCTCGGCAGCCAGCGACTGCATCTTGTCGGCCTGGTGCCTGGCCAGTGCGTTGAGCGCTTCGGTCAGCTCGCGCGATGCCGGCACCACGTCGTTGCTGACGAATGCGGCGGCCTGCTGCCGCTCGCCACGCACCATGGAATAGAAGCGGTTATACAGCGGCTCCATGGCGGCATTGCGGTCGATAATATCCTTCAGCATTTTCTTGCCGCTCTCGCTGGCCACCACCTTGGTCAATTCGGCCAGGCGGCCCGCCACATCGGCGCGCAGCTTGTCGACCTGCTTGCGGTAACGCTCGATCTCGGCGTCGTTATCGGCCAGCAGCATGCCGCGCATCTGCCTTGGCAGGTCCACCGCGTCGCGGATCAGGTCCTTGGCCAGCACAACTTTCGGGTAGGCGTCGGTCGCGATGTCTTCGGTAGCCTTGTTCATGGCTTCCATGCGACCAATGGCGACCACTGCGATCACCAGCAGCAGTGCCAGCACGGCGCCGAAGCCCAGTGCCAGGCGAATGCCGATTTTCAGATTCTTGAGCATGTTCGCTCTCCAGGTAAAAAGATAAAAAGTCAGGAATTCATGCCGCGGCGGCGAGATGCTCGCCCTCGACACCGGCCATCAGCGCCGCCATGTCGAGGATCAGCGCCACGTCGCCGTTGCCGAGGATCGACGAGCCGGACAGGAAGCGCGCGCCGGCGAACACCTTGCCGAGCGGCTTGATCACGGTCTGGAACTCGCCCAGCAGCGTGTCGACGACGAGGCCGGCCCGGCTGCTGCCATAGCGCACCACGACGATGCTCTGGCGCCGCGCCGGCGCGCCGGCCAGCCCGAAGCGGTCGCGCAGCCGCACGAACGGCAGCGCCGTATCGCGCAGGTCGACGTAATCAGGTAACTGCGCACGGCCCGGCTCGTCGCGGAACTCGATGCATTCCTCGACCATGTCCATCGGGATCACGAACACCGACTTGCCGACACCGACCTGGAAGCCGTTGATGATCGCCAGCGTCAGCGGCAGGCGCACGGTCACCGTGGTGCCCGCGCCTTCTGTGCTGGCGATTTCCACGCTGCCGCGCAGCGCGACGATGTTGCGCTTGACGACATCCATGCCCACGCCGCGGCCGGACAGGTTGGTCACCTGTTCCGCGGTCGAGAAGCCCGGCTCGAAGATCAGGCCGAAGATTTCCTTGTCCGACAGCATGCGCCCCGGTTCCACCAGGCCCCGCTCGATGGCCTTGGCCAGGATGCGGTCCCGTTTCAGCCCGCCGCCATCGTCGCTCACCTCGATCACGATGCTGCCCGAGTCGTGGTAGGCGTTCAGTGCCACCGTGCCCTGCGCGGGCTTGCCGCGGGCAAGGCGCACGTCGGCCGGTTCGATGCCGTGGTCCATCGCATTGCGCACCAGGTGCGTCAGCGGGTCGCCGATCTTCTCGACCACCGTCTTGTCCAGCTCGGCATCCTCGCCGCTGACCTCCAGGCGGATATCCTTGCCGATCTCGCGCGACACATCGCGCACCACGCGCTGGAAGCGGTTGAACGTGGCGCCGATCTTCACCATGCGCAGCTGCAGCGCGCTGTCGCGCAGTTCTTCCACCAGGCCGGACAGGGTGGACGTGCATTCGAGCAGTTCCGGGATCTGCGTGCGCCGCGCCACCAGATTGGCGCCGGCGCCGGCGATGATCAGTTCGCCGACAAGGTTGATCAGGTGATCGAGCTTGTCCGCATCCACGCGGATCGAGCGGTTCTCCGCCGGCGCCGCCTTGGGCTCCGGCGCCTGGCGCTGCCTGGCGAGCGCCGCCTCGACGACCGGCGGGCGCACCGCGCCCTGGCCGACGAGGATCTCGCCGATCGGCGCGCCGGCCAACGCGCCGGCGGCCTGCGCGGCCAGTGCCTGCTCCAGTTCATGGGCCGTGACGCTGCCGCAGCGCAGCAGCATTTCGCCCAGGCGCTCGCGCTGTTCCGGCATCTCGTCGAGCCAGGCGGTATATTCGGCGATCCGGTTCTCCGGCGGCAGGATGCGGATCTGGCAATCGTCGCGCACGAAGTCGAACACGCCGTCGATCGCCGCCTTGTCGGCGCCGGAGAGGAAACCGATCTCGAAGCCGAGATAGCACGATTCGGGATCGAATTCGTCCGCCGCCGGCAAGCTGTCGGCCAGCGTGGCGATGCCGGTGATCTCGCCCATCTGGCCCAGGTAGCGGATGAACGACAGCGGATCCATGCCGTTGCGCAGCACGTCGCGGCCGAAGCGCAGCGAGATATGCCACTGTCCGGCCGCGCCGGCCGCGGGCGCAGCAGCAGCCGGCGCAGTACCAGTTGCGGCTGCGGGTGCGCCGTTGTCATCGAGGTAGCCCTGCAGCGCGGCCAGCAGCGGCGCGCCGGCCGATACCAGCGCCGCATCGTGCTCCAGCGTGCCCGCCTCCACCGCATCGACGAGGTGGCCGATATGGTCGCAGCAGCCCAGCAGCAGCGTTACCAGCGCATCGTCGACCGGCACGGCGCCGTCGCGCACCTTGTCCAGCACGCTCTCGGCCACGTGGGTGAAGTCGACCACCGCATCGAGGCCGAACATGCCGGCCGAACCCTTGATCGTGTGCGCGGCGCGGAAGATCGCATTGACAGCCTCGGGGCCGTCCTGCGCCACGGCCAGCAGCGCATGTTCCATCTGCTCGAGCAGCTCGCGGCTCTCGGCGATGAAGGTTTGCATTACCTGGTCGATATTCATGCGGCCTCTCCAGCGGTTTCGTCCGAAGCGTTCCGCGCATCGTTCTGCGCATCGTTTCCATTGATGCCGTCGAACGGCACGCCGAGCAGCGCGAAGACTTCGCCCACGGCGGCGCCGGCGCCCTGCACGCGCAGCGTCTTGCCGAGACGCGCGGCTTCCTGGCGCGCCACCAGCAGCAACTGCAGGCCGGCGCTGTCGAATTCGGTCACGGCGGACAGGTCGAACGCCGGCGCGGCGTGCTGGCGCACGGCGTCCAGCAGCGCGTCCTTCAGCTCCGCCGCCCGGTAGATCGTCAATTCGCCTTCGACCGCCAGGGCAACAGCCTGCCCCTGGCGCGCTTCGCCAATACTCATGTGGTTTCTCCGTGGATGGCATCCCGCCGGCCGGCGGGAACCCGAACCGATCCCGCGGCGCGGGATCGGTGCAGCGTTATGGCATGACCAGTTTCTGCACCGCGGCCAGCAGTGCTTCCGGCTTGAACGGCTTGACCATCCAGGCGCGCGCGCCGGCCGCCTGGCCCTGCGCCTTCTTTTCCGCCTGCGATTCGGTGGTCAGCATCATCACCGGGGTAAACTTGTACGCGGGGCGGGTCTTCAGTTCGCGCACGAAGGTGATGCCGTCCATGTTCGGCATGTTGACGTCGCTGATGATCAGGTTGACCTTCTGGCCGGTCAGCTTGGCCAGCGCGTCGGCGCCGTCGTGGCCCTCGATGACGTCATAGCCGGCCTGGCGCAGTGCGATGCCGACGACCTGGCGGATCGAAATCGAATCGTCCACCACCATGATGGTTTTTGCCATGTGAAGCTCCTAGAAAAATGTGATTTCTTCGTCCTGCTGCGGCGCCGGCTTGACGCCACTCAGGTGAAGCGTGTGTTCTTCGGCCATCGCATACGTGCTTTCCAGCTCGGCCAGCAGCGCGCGCGAATCGAGCGGCGGCAGGCCGTTCGATGGCGACTGCGCCGACGCCTGCGCATGCTCGTCCAGGTAGGACGGCAGGCGGGCGATGTTCTGCTGCACGTGCGACATGATCTGGCTCACGCGATCCTGGAACTGCAGCTGCACCAGCGCATCGGCCACCTCGGCCTTGATGCCGACGCTCTCCTGCTGCAGCAGGTCGGACGACTGCACCAGGGCATCCGTCACGCCGCGGAACGACGACAGCACGTTGCCGATCATCTGCTCGGATGCCTGCACCGCGTGCCCTTCGGCACGCTTCGAGTCGCCGGCGGCGCTGCAGGTGGCATCGATCGCCGCGCTGATCTGGCCGACCTGCTGCGCGATATGCTTGCCGGCATCGGCCGAGCGGTTCGACAGCATGCGCACCTCGTTGGCGACGACCGCGAAGCCGCGGCCCGCCTCGCCGGCGCGCGCCGCTTCGATCGCGGCATTCAGCGCCAGCAAATTGGTCTGCCATGCAATGCTGGCCACGTCGGCCGCCATGGTCTGCAACTGGGCCGTAATGTGCTGCAGGCCTTCGATCTTTTGCAGCATCTGCTGCTTGCTGGCGGCGGCACTGGCCAGCATGTCCAGCAGCGAACGCAGTTCCTTTTCGCTGGCGGCGAAAACCTCGACGATGCTGCCGCCTTCATGATTGCGCGCGGCATCGGAGGCAGCCATTGCCTGCTCCAGCCTGAACACGATGCCGGAGAAGCGTTCCACCAGTGTCACCACGGCCGTTTCCATCTGGCTGCGCGACGCATCGATGTGCGACGCCCACACGCTGGAGACCTGCCCGGCGAACTCCCGGCGGCTGGCCAGGTAGTCATTCGGCCCGGCGGCGGCCTGCGGCGCGGCACCGGAATGGAAGAAGGCGGCAGCACCGGCCGCGAGCAGCGCGGCGGCGATGGCGAAGCCATGCCACTGCCAGCCGGCCAGCGGCACGATGGCGCAGCCGGCGGCCAGGGCCATGGCAAGGGGAAAACAGGCATGCAGGGGGCGTTGACGCATCACGCGTTGCTCCGTCTCGTGGACTGGTAAGTGGATGGATAAACCGGTGATACCAGGTTCGGATAATCAAGTCGTGCGATGGATATCTGTCGCACGGAACACATGATTGCAGAGGTTATTGCCGCAGCGCAAGACATGCAACATAATTTAATGCAGTCGGTAGCAAAAATCCGACAAGCCTTGAATAGCTGCTAACGTATTGTCTTGATTGGAGTTTTTATGTATTTCGAGGAACAGTCGGTTATCCCTGCTTAATGCGGGAATGGGTGCGGATAATATTTTTCGAATGGCATGCCGATATTGCATGCGCATTGATGGAATAAAGACAATAAGATAAGGATAAAGATAAAGATAGAGATAAAACAAAGACAAAAAAAGCCGGCTGAGCAGCCGGCTTTTTGGAGAACAAAAAAATCAGTTGCGCTGGCGGCGGCGCCGTGCGAGCCCCAGCACGGCCAGGCCCGCGCCCAGCATGGCGTAGGTGGCCGGTTCCGGCACCGGCGATACTTCCACCGTCAGCGCGGTCTGCGTGATCGTCGCGTTGCCGGTGCCATCGAACCACAGGCCGGTCATCACTTGACCGCGGCTTTTCCCGGGGCCGGCCGGAATCAGGCGCTGTGCGCCGACTCCCGTTCACGCTGGCGATGCTGGCGCGCCGCAAGCAATGCCAGGCCGCCCAGCAGCAGCATCCACGTGCCCGGTTCCGGAACGGCCGTGACGGCGAAGCCATAGTCGAAGGCGAGGCCGCCGGCGCCGGCGAAGGTATAGCTCGCGGTCAGCAACAGGTCCTGGTGACCGGCCGCCAGCGAGCCCAGCGCGAATGTCGCGTCCGTGAAGAACAGTTGCGCCTCGGCGAGCGAGCTGAACGAACGCGTGAAGAGTTCGCTGCCATTGTTCGACACTGTCAATTCCAGCAAGCTCAGGCCGGTACCGAAGCCGGTGCTGCCAAAGGTGCCCAGTTTCAACTCTCCGGCATTGGCCATGTCGAACGAGAAGCCGGCCCGGGTTTCATAGGTCAGCACGCCGGTGCCGCTGTACGACGCGCCCTGCGTACCAGTGCCCAGCAGCCCTGCGTCCGCACCTTCCGGCGAGGCCGTTGCATACGATACCGCCTGGAACGCCTGGATATCGCCCAACG
>DASVVD010001029.1:0-7879 GCA_036386715.1 Pseudoduganella sp. | reverse complement strand
AGCCCGTACCCCCTCATTGCCTTAAAGTACGTGTCTTCAACGTCTATTCTGGGAAGGTGTGTCCATGGGCATAGCAAAGCGCCTGGCGGCCGAATTCATCGGCACCGCAATGCTGCTGGCGATCGGCGGCGGCGCCGGCATTGCCGCACAGCGCCTGGCGGGAGGCGATGCCGCGATGGCGCTGCTGATCAGCGCACTGGTCGGCGCCACAGGACTGGCTTTGCTGATCCTCACGTTCGGCCATCTTTCCGGCGGCCTGTTCAACCCGGTCCTGACGCTGTCGGAAGCATGGCGCGGCAGGCTGCGTGCCGACTACGTGGCACCCTATATCGTGGTGCAGGCGGCCGGCGCCGTGGCGGGCGTGGCGGCCGTGCATGCCGCGTACGGACTGGACCTGATGCTGGCCACCCAGCAGGTACACACCGGCACCGGCCAGTGGCTGGGCGAGTTCGCCGCCACCTTCGGCCTGCTGTGCGTGTTCATCGGCTGTGGCCGGGTTCACCCGATGGTGGCGCCGTTCGCCGTGTCGGCCTATGTGGTGGCGGCCTGCTGCTTCAGCACGTCTCCGGCCTTCATGAATCCGGCAATGACGCTGGCCAGGGCAATCGGCCAGGCCGGCGCCCTGCGCATGGTCGATGCGCCGGCCTTCATGCTGTCGCAACTGGCCGGCGCCGGCGCCGCGACTGCCTTCTTCATGTGGCTCCATGGGCGGACACGCGGTGTGCTTCCCGGGCCGACGGCTGGCGACAGCCACGCCGGGTAATCCGGGCCGGACAGCGCCGGCGAGGCCGGGGTGCGACAGAATTCCGTTGCGCTTTTTGTCCTGGAGATGTTAACGTTAACGCTCTCAGTTTCATTCACCCGGCGGGAGCCCGGCCCGGCGCCCCGCACCACCAGACGGAGAATGCATGATCCGACTTTCCCGCCGCCGCTTCCTCGGCGGCACCGCGGCCGCCGGCGTGCTCGGTGCCATGCCGCCGCTGTTGCGCCAGGCGCTTGCCGTGCCGGCGCGGCGCACCACCGGCACGCTGGCCGACGTGCGCCACGTCGTCATCCTGATGCAGGAAAACCGCTCGTTCGACCATTACTTCGGCACTCTGGCGGGCGTGCGCGGCTTCGGCGACCGCATGGCGATCCCCGTGCGCGACGGCCGCACCGTGTGGCAGCAGCACAATGGCCGGCGCATCGTGATGCCGTACCGCCTCGATGCCGGCGCCGGCAACGCCCAGCCGGCGCTGGACCTGCCGCACACCTGGCCGGATGCCCAGGCAGCATGGGACGATGGCCGCCTGAACGCGTGGCCGCGTGCCAAGACCGATGCGTCGATGGCGCATTACACGCGGGCAGGGCTGCCGGTCCAGTTCGCGCTGGCCGAAGCGTTCACGCTGTGCGACGCCTACCACTGCTCGCTGCAGGGCGGTACCAATCCGAACCGGCTGTTCCTGCTGACGGGGACCAACGATCCGTCCGGCCGGCACGGCGGGCCGGCGATCGACAACCGCATGGAAGGCTTCGGCCCGCCGGAACGGGGCTTCACGTGGACCACCTATGCCGAGCGGCTGGAGGCGGCCGGCGTCGGCTGGAAGGTCTACACGGACATGCAGGACAACTACGACTGCAACATGCTGACCACGTTCCGCGCCTTCCGCGAAGCCCATGCCGCGCGGCCGCATCCGCTGGCGGACAAGGGCGTCAGCAGCACGCTGGGCAACGCCACGCTGGACGGCCTGCGCGACGACGTCGTGAATGGCCGCCTGCCGCAGGTCAGCTGGGTGGTTTCGCCGCGCCTGTACTGCGAGCATCCCGGCCCGTCGACGCCGGTGCAGGGCGGCGCCTACACCCTGCAAGTGCTCGAAGCACTGCTGGCCGACCCCGAGGTGTGGAGCGGCACCGTGTTCCTGCAGATGTACGACGAGAACGATGCCTTCTTCGACCACGTGCCGCCGCCGGCGCCGCCGGCGCTGCTGCGCGACGGCAGCCGCTCGGGCAGGTCCACCGTCGACTTCGCCGACGAATGCCACCGCGACGGCCTGCTGTACGGCCTGGGGCCGCGCGTGCCGATGCTCGTCATGTCACCGTGGAGCAAGGGCGGCTGGGTGAACTCGCAGGTGTTCGACCACACCTCCGTGCTGCGCCTGCTGGAGCGGCGCTTCGGCGTGGCGGAACCGAACATCAGCGCGTGGCGTCGCGCCGTGTGCGGCGACCTGAGCAGTTGCTTCGACTTCGCGTCGCCCGACGCGGCCAAGCCGCGCCTGCCCGTCTTCGGCACGGCGCAGGCGGATGCCGAACGGGTGCGCCAGCGTGCCGCGCCCGCCATCGACGTGCCGGCCGAAGGCGCGCAGGCGGCACCGCGGCAGGAGCCGGGCACGCGGCCGTCGCGCACGTTGCCATATCGGCTGGAAGTGCTGGCGGAGCCGGACGATGGCGGCGTGCTGCTCACCTTCGTCAACAGCGGCACCGCCGGCGCCGTGTTCCATGTCTACGACCGCCTGCGGCTGGGCCGCGTGCCGCGCCGCTACACGGTGGAAGCGGGCAAGGAACTGGCCGAGCGGTACACGGCGCCGGATGGCGCGGGCGCCATCGCCCCGGGCATGCATGACCTGTGGATCCTCGGCCCGAACGGTTTCCACCGCGCCGTATGCGGCAGCGGCGCGCCGGGCCTCGCCGTGCGTGCCGTCCGCCAGGGCGACCGCATCGTGCTGGAGCTGCGCAATGCCGGCACTGCGCCATGCCGGGCGACGATGACCATGCTGGCCTACGGCGATCCGACACCGCATGTGCTCGAGGTGACACCGGGCAGCACCGAACGCATCGTGCTGCCCGGGCCGTGGTATGACGCCCGCGTGGAAGGTGGCGGCGCGACCTGGCGCTTCGCCGGCCGCATCGAGACAGGCTTCGACGGCACCAGCGACCCGGCCATGGCCAGCGGCCAGGTGTTGTAGGGCCGCATCGGCGCCGTTGCCACGGAAGCGGCTGCAAAAATAGTTTCCACATCCGCGCGTAAAATGGTAACGTTAACGTTATCAACTTCCATAACGGTCCAAGGTATGAAAACAACGCCTGTAACGCTGATCACGATCGCCGAGAGGGCGGGCGTTTCGGTCATGACCGTCTCGCGCGCCTTGAACGACGAAGGATCGGTCGCGGCCAAGACCCGCGCGAAAGTGCGGGCGATCGCGGCGGAACTGGGCTATTCGCCGAACCTGTCGGCCAAGATGATGAAGGGCAGCCGCACCAACGTAATCGGCATCCTCGTCAACGACCTGCAGTCGGCCGTGATCAACGAGATCATCGGCGCCGTCAGCAGCGCCGTGCGCAAGCTCGAGATGGACCTGGTGATCTACAACTCGATCGGCGACACGGAGAACGCGCCCAGCCGCGGCATCGGCCACATGCTGCATGGCCTGTGCGATGGCCTGCTGCTGATCCTGCCGCGCATCAGCGAGACCCACCTGCGCCAGCTGGAACAGCGTGACCTGCCGGTGGTGCTGGTGAATTATTCGCGGCCGACCGGGCTGCCGGTGATCCGCGGCGGCAACAGCGATGGGGCGGCGGCAGCCACGCGCCATCTGCTGCAGCTGGGCCACCGCCGGATCGGCTTCATCGCCGGATCGGCATTCACGGGCCAGAGCCAGGAGCGCCAGCAGGGTTACGAGACGGCCCTGCGGGGTGCCGGCATCGATGTCGATCCGAAGCTGGTCGCGACGGGCGATTTCGGCCGCCGTTCCGGCTACGACGCGGCGTGCGCGCTGCTGACGGCCGCGGATGCGCCGACCGCCATCTTCGCCGCCAACGATGAAATGGCGTTCGGCGCGATCGACGCCGTGCGCGCCTGCGGCCTGCAGATGCCGCAGGACGTTTCCGTGATCGGCTTCGACGACATTCCCGCGGCGGCCCACGTGCACCCGGCGCTGACGACGGTGCGCCAGCCGCTGGCCGCCATCAGCGAAGCGGCGGTACGCGAGCTGCTGCTGCGCATCACCGGTGCCGGCGGCGAGCAGCAGCGGCTGGAGTTCCCGTCCGAACTGGTACTGCGCGATTCCACCGCCAAGGCACCGGGCCGGGCCGGTGCTTCCCATGCGGCCGGGCAGGGCGCTTCACTGCCCGTGCCACGCCGTGCCACGGCCGCGGCCACTGCCACTGCCACACCCGAACCACGCCGCAGCAAGGCCGTCACTGCACCCCGCAAGGCAACCCCGGCCGCCGCAAGCGCCGTGCCGCCGGCAACCCCCGCCGGCACGGCCCGCAAGCGCGCGGCCCGGAAAGGCTGACCGATGACCGCCACGTCCACCCGTCCACCGGCCGGCTACCTGCGGCGCCTGGGTCGCGACCTGGTGCGCAACCGCGTCGCCTACCTGATGCTGCTGCCCGTGGTCGCCTACTTCGCGGTGTTCCACTACGTGCCGATGTACGGCACCCTGATCGCGTTCAAGGACTTCAACCCTGCCGCCGGCATCGCCGGCAGCGAGTGGGTGGGGCTCGAATGGTTCCGCCAGTTCTTCAACGGCCTGTTCATCGAGCGCCTGATCGCCAACACGCTGCTGCTGAACATCTACGACGTGCTGTTCGGTTTCCCCGCGCCGATTATCTTGGCGCTGCTGCTGAATGAGCTGACCAGCGAACGCTTCCGCCGCCTGGTGCAGACCATCACCTACCTGCCGCACTTCATTTCCGTCGTCGTCGTGGCCGGCATGCTGCTCGATTTCGCCGCGCGCGACGGCATCCTCACGCAGATGGCCGTGGCGCTGGGCGGCAGTCCGGACCCGCTGATCAACGATCCCTCGTGGTTCCGCACGCTGTTCGTGGGCTCGGAAGTCTGGCAGAGCGTGGGCTGGGGCTCGATCATCTACCTGGCAACGCTGTCGGCCATCAATCCATCGCTGTACGAAGCGGCGCGCATCGACGGCGCCAACCGCTGGCAACGCATGGTGCACGTCACGCTCCCGGGCCTGCTGCCGATCGTCAGCACGCTGCTCGTGCTGCGCCTCGGCCAGCTGATGACGGTCGGCTTCGAGAAGGTGATCCTGCTGTACAACCCGGGAACGTATGAAACGGCCGACGTGATTTCCACGTACGTGTACCGCCACGGCATCCTGGATGCGAACTACAGCTATGCGGCCGCCGTGGGCCTGTGCAATTCCGCGGTGGCGCTGCTGCTGCTCGTGGCCGCCAACCGCCTCAGCCGCAAGCTGACCGGCAACAGCATCTGGTAGGAGCAAGCATGAAGACCTGTGCCATGTCCGAGTCCCCGGCGCTGCCGCGCCTGCACGTGCGCCTGCGCAGCTACCGGCCCCGCCAGGGCTGGGGCGGCGCCATCTTCGACACGCTGAACATCACCGTGCTGTCGCTGCTGTGCTTCATCACGTTCTACCCGTTCTGGTATGTGCTGATCGCGTCGCTCAGCGATCCCCTGGCGCTGGCCTCGCACCAGGGGCCGATGCTGATGCCGCAGGGGCTGTCGTTCGAGGCATTCGGCCGCGTGTGGCAAAACCCGATGGTGCGCAGCGGCTTCGTCAACACCCTCGTCATCGTGGTGGGCGGCACCGCGCTGAACCTGGTGCTCACCTGCTGTGGCGCCTACGCGCTGTCGCGGCGCCGGCTGATGCTGGAAAAACCCGTCATGCTGATGATGATCTTCACGATGTTCTTCAGCGGCGGGCTGGTGCCGAACTACCTGCTGGTGCGCGACCTGGGCTTGCTGGACAGCCGCTGGGCCGTGATCCTGCCGTTCGCCGTCAGTGCGTGGAACCTGATCATCCTGCGCTCGGCATTCAACGCGGTGCCCAAGGATTACGAAGAGGCGGCCCGCATCGATGGCGCCGGCGACTTCACGATCCTCACGCAGGTGTATGTGCCGCTATGCATGCCCACGCTGGCGGTGGTGGCCATGTTCTACGCGGTGGCGCACTGGAACGGCTATTTCTACTCGATGATCTACCTGTCCGACCGCGACCTGTTCCCGCTGCAGCTGGTGCTGCGCGAGATCCTCGTCTCCAGCAGCACGGATTCGATGATGACGGGCGAGGCGGCGGGCCGCGAGGCGCTCAGCACGACGATCAAGTACGCGACCGTGATCGTGGCCACGCTGCCGGTGCTGGCCGTGTACCCGTTCCTGCAGCGTTTTTTTGCGAAGGGCGTGCTGGTCGGAGGGATCAAGGAATGAGCGGGCTTTTTTCGGAACTGAAAATGTTAACGTTATCTAGACTGCTGCTGGCGGCCGTGCTGCTGCCCACGGCCGCCGCAGCCGCTGCCGTAACGACGCCCGTGCCGGACGCGCTGCCGATCGTGCGCGAACCGCTGACGCTGACATGGTTCGTCAACTTCAACGCCAAGGCCGCCGTGTCGATGAACAGCTATGCCGAGCAGACCGCCTACCAGGTGCTGGCCGAGCGCACCGGCATCCGCGTGCGCTTCGACCACCCGCCGCTGGGCGCCGAGAAAGAGCGCTTCAACCTGCTGGCCGTATCGGGCAAGTACCCGGACGTGATCGAAGCCGACTGGTTCGGCTATCCGGGCGGCTCGGAAAAGGCGCTGCGCGATGGCGTGATCATCCCGCTCAATGACCTGATCCGCCGCCATGCGCCGAACTTCCAGGCACTGCTCGACGCCAACCCGGAAGTGTTCCGGCAGGTCTCCACGGCCGATGGCCGCATCTACGCGTTCCCCATGCTGAGGCTGGACCCGCAGGTGCGCAACGTGTGGGGCCCGCAGATCCGCGCCGACTGGCTGGAGAAACTGGGCCTGGCCGCGCCGCAAAGCATCGACGACTGGTACCGGGTGCTGAAAGCGTTCCGCACCCGCGACCCCAACGGCAACGGCAAGGCCGACGAGATCCCGTTCTCCGTGCTGACGATCAACGGCGACCGCGCGGTGCCGGGCCTGCCGGCGCCGATGTGGGTGTTCCTCGGCGGCTTCGGGCTGGCGCCGGAATTCTTCCGCAAGGATGGGCAGGTGCGCTACAGCCCCGCCGAACCGGCTTACCGCGACTTCCTGGCCACGATGCGCCGCTGGTATGCGGAAGGGCTGATCGATCCGGACTACGTGTCGCAAACCGAGCGCCGCTTCGATGCGCGCATGACCAACAACCTGGTAGGCGCCTACGCCGGCTTCAATGGCGGCGGGCTGGCGCGCTTTACCAGCATGAACCGGCAGCGTTTCCCCGGCTTTCGCCTGGTGGCGGTGCCATACCCCAGCGGTCCGGGCAGCGGTGGCCGGCATTACCTGACGTGGCCCGAGGCGGGGCAGTTCTATTCCGGCCTGGGGGCCGCCATCAGCAGCCAGAACCGGCACATCGTGGAAACCGTGCGCTACCTCGATTACGGCTACTCGAAGGAGGGCGGCCGCGTGCTGTCCTACGGCCGCGAAGGGCTCAGCTACACGATGGTCGACGGCCAGCCGCGCTACACGGCACAGGTCATGCACCATCCGCGGCTGTCGGTGGCCGAAGCGATCTATGTGCACGCCCGCGTGCAGAGCGCACCGCTGGTGCAGGATGCCAACTACCTGCAGCAGTTCTACACCATGCCCGAGCAGCGCGAGGCCGTCGCCACCTGGGCCGGCGCTTCACCGGACCTGCTGCTGCCCGCGCTGGAAGTCGACCCGGCCGATTCGCGCAAGTTCAACGCCATCATGAGCGACCTGAAACTGTATATCGCCGAGATGACGACGCGCTTCATCACGGGCCGCGAGCCGATGGAGAACTTCGACCTGTACGTGCAGAAGCTCGAGCAGGCGGGCGTGCGGCGCGCCACCGGCTACATGCAGAAAGCCTACGACCGCTACCAGTCGAAATCCCCCGCGGGCCCGGCGCTCGCGCAACCCTGACGAGGACACCATGCCCCGACATTTTCACCACCGGCCAGCCACGCCGGCCGGCAAG
>DASVVD010001028.1:0-3349 GCA_036386715.1 Pseudoduganella sp. | reverse complement strand
GCGTGCGCTCGCCCAGCGGCAGGAAGTCATGGCGGCGCGACAGGGCCACCGTGCCTTCGCCGATAACCACGTCGTGCGGGTAGTCGCGCGCGGCCTGTTCCAGGCGGGAAGCGATATTCACGCTGTCGCCCACGGCGGTATAGATGCTGCGGAAACTGGTGCCGTAGTCGCCGGCCATGGCCGGCCCGCTCTCGATGCCGATGCGCACCCGCAGCGGTGCCAGGCCTTTTTGCGCGCGCTCGCGGCTGAAGCGCGCCACTTCATGCAGGATCGCGCGGGCCGCGTCGAGCGCCAGGTCGGCATGCTCGTCGTTCGGCAGCGGCGCACCCCAGAACGCCACCAGGCCGTCGCCCGTGTATTTGTCCAGCGTGCCCTGCTTGTCGAGCACCGGCCGGGTGAGGCAGTCGAGGAAATCGGTGGTCAGGCGCGCCGCTTCTTCCAGCGACAGTGCTTCCACCTGCGAGGTATAGCCTTCCATGTCGGCGATCAGCGTGGTGACCTGCAGCAGGCGCGGGGCGAGCGGGTCTTTCAGGTCGCTGCGCAGCAGCTCGTCCACCACGGCCTTGGCCACATACTGGCGCAGGGTGCCGAGCAGCTGGCGCGAGCGCTGCTGGGCAAGCTGCCAGTGCATCGGCACGGCCACCGCCAGCAGGAACGCCGTGGCCAGCAACGGCGCACCGGGCGCCAGCAGGGGATCGTGCGGCACCATCAGGTAAGCCAGCCCGAGCCATGCCAGTGAAATCACCGCCAGCAACAGCGCGTTGGCCGCGGCGGACAGGCGGGGCAGGGTATAGCTGGCCACCAATGCCAGGGCAATCGAGAACAGCACCGCGATCGCCTGGCCCGGCCACGGGGCCGGGCCATTGCCGGCCTGCATGTCGAGCTGGCTGCTGAGCATGGCGGCATGCACCAGCAGCCCCGCAGTGGAAGGGCCGAGCGGCGTGGCGAGGCGGTCGCCGATACTGAGCGACGACGAGCCGATCAGCACCAGCCTGCCCTGGATGAAGTCTTCCGGCACTTCGCCGCGCAACAGCGCGCCGGCCTTGGCCACGTCATAGGATTCCCAGTTTCGTGCATAGGGAACGCGTGCCTGGCCTTGCGCGGCACCGCCGGGTGTTGCGGCGCCGCAACAGTCGAGCAGGGCACGCGACAGCGTGGGATACACATTCCCTGCATACCAGGTGTTCATCGGTACCCGGCGCAGGATGCCGTCCTCATCCGGCAGCACGCCGATATTGCCGACATGCCGGGCGTGGGCCAGGCCCGGGTGGTTCGCGATGAAGCCGAAGGCCGGCACGGCATTGCCCGGGTCGCGTGCAGGGAATCCGCCAGCCAGCTGCCCGGCATGTAGCGGATTGCTGCGCGGGACATAGTCGAACATCTGCGCCAGCACGACCGGGCCATGCGATGCCAGCATGGCCAGCCTGGCGTCGCCGCCCGCGTCCGCCGGCTTTTCCTGCAGGATATCGAGCGCAACGCCGCGTGCTCCATGTTGCAGCAGCACTTCGATCAGGTCGGCCAGCCTGGCACGGGACCATGGCCACGGGTGCTCGGCAAGGCTGCTTTCGTCGATATCGACGACCAGGATGCGGTTTTCCGGTTCGTCCCGCGCGGCCAGCTGGATGAAACGGTCGCGCAGCCACTCGCTGCCCAGGCGCAACGGCGGTGCATTGCCGAACTGCGGCCAGGCACCGATCACCGCCACGGCGGCAGCTACCAGGGTGCGCAGCACAAGGGCAGGTGCCGGGTTGGGACGGGCGAACGCCGATAGTTTCATGAAGTGCGATAGCTCAAGCTGTTTGCGGGTAATATGAAGTGAACCGATATATTAAAGACATGTCGCAAGTATAACGCGTTGTAAATCTCCAAGAAAAATGATGCAAAGCAATTGTGTGCCCTAGTGTAACAGGTGTACTATGTGACGTAAATCACAGCTGTTCACGTGTCGCTGCGGCCTATGCAAAGGGAGAAGATTGTCATGTACAAATTGCTTGCCATTGGCATTATGATAAGCAGTTGCACATTTGCCCTGGCAGCCGACGCTGGCCGCATTGTCTTCGTTACCGGTAAAGCCGATCTCGCCAATAATCCGGCCACGCTGGATGCTGCGGTGCAGGAAGGTGACGAAATTGTTACCGGCAGTGACGGTTATGTTTATATCAAGACTATCGATAATGGATTCTTTATCCTGCGCCCGAATAGCCGGGCAAAGGTGACGGCATATCATATCGACAACAATAATCCCGCCAATAATCGCGTGAAGCTGGAACTCAAGAATGGCGTTGCACGCGCCATTTCCGGCCAGGGCGTAAAAGCTTCCCGCCAGAACTTCCGTTTTAATACTCCCGTCGCAGCAATTGGTGTGCGCGGTACCGATTTCATTGTATTTACCGACCAGCAGACATCCCGTGTTTCCGTTATATCCGGCGGCGTGGTGATGAGCGGTTTTGGTGCTACCTGTACCGCGGAAGGGGCGGGGCCTTGCGAAGGGTCGGCAAGCCGCGAGCTGTTCGCCGGCCAGGCCGGGCTGCTGCAGGTCCAGCGCGGCGAGAATGTGCCGCAGTTGCTGAACAATCCGGCCTTGCTGCCCGATCAGAACGAAAAGCCCCGGGTCGATGAGCCGGTGGGCAAGGTGTCCACGGCAGCGCCGTTGCCGTCAACCCAGCTGAACCTCGATCCCCAGCGCGAGCTGGCGGCGGAAGCAGTGCGTGCCGCCAATACCAGTACACCGCCCGCCGATAATCCCGGAAAGTCCGGCGGCCAGGCGATTGTAACGGCTCCGCCAGTGGTGGAAGTTACGCCGCCGCCAGCCCCGGTGCCGGAGCCGGTTCCTGTGCCGCAGCCTGTGCCGGATCCCGTCGCCACACCGGCGCCGGTGCCGGTTGTGCCAGTGCCCGAACCGCTGCCGCCCAAGCCACAGGAGATATTCTGGGGCCGCTGGAGCATGGTTGCCGGGACAATGAAGAAGCCGGACAGCTTCACCAACCAGGACCTGGATAACGCGCGCTTCCTCGATGGCTACATGATTGCCCGTACCAAGGGCGCCACGCTGGTGATGCCGACTGAAGGCAATATTGCGTTCACCTTGACGGGAAGTGAAGCCTCCATGCTGCGCGGTACCAAGGAAACGGTGGCAAAAGTCGACTCGGGTTCGCTGGGTATCAATTTCAGCAACCGCACTTTCACCACCGCGCTGGTGGTATCCGATGCGGCCAGCACGGTCAATGTGAACGGTCGCGGTCTCGTCGACCTGAAGGGCACGATGACGAATGACGGCTCGTCGCAGACGACCATCGTGGGTTTCCTCAGCGGTGCGCACGCCGAGGAAGCCGCCTATCTGTTCAGGAAT
>DASVVD010001027.1:0-1929 GCA_036386715.1 Pseudoduganella sp. | reverse complement strand
CGCCGATGCCGAGCAGGCCGCCGGCCAGGCCGAGCAGTGCACCGATGGCGAGGTTGAGGGGAATGGCAAGGAAGAGACTGTGCATGGGGAGTCCGGGATGGGCTTTGACGCTGCGCTGCAGCAATTCTACCCGAACAGCTTCTTGCCAGCTTGCCAGCCTGCAACACCGTCGTTATCCGATGCGAAACCCCATCGACACCGGCAAGACAATGTTGCACAAATTACATGAGACAGCGAAGGCCCGTCAACGGTTTTGCCCGATCACTTTACAAAACGTAGCAAAATTACGAGAATATCGTTGTTATTTTGTAGACCGCTACATTTTTATTGACAACATTTCAGTAATTGAAGAATATTCGGTCTTATCAAAATTGATTTATCCAACCAACGAAATTGGCTTGTTTAACCAATTTATATATGGCCATTGACGAACAGAGTCGGCGTCGATCACGCCGGCCCGTGGCTTCTTCGACTTTTCCAGGACCCGATCGACATGCAAACCAGCGCTTTCCACGAACCCGCCGACCCAGCCGTGCCCGTCTCCTCTCCTGCGCCGGCCCATGCCGACAAGGATGCGCCACTCAAGGAAGACATCCGCCTGCTCGGCAGGCTGCTCGGCAACGTGATCCGCGACCAGGAAGGCGATGCGGTATTCGACGTGGTGGAGGCGATCCGCCAGAGCGCCGTGCGCTTCCGGCGCGAGGATGACCCGGCCGCGGGTGCCGGGCTGTCGGTCCTGCTGGCCGACCTGGCGCCCGAGCAGACCAATGCCGTGGTGCGCGCCTTTTCCTATTTCTCGCACCTGGCCAACATCGCCGAGGACCGGCACCACATCCGCCGACGCCGGGCCCACCTGCTGGCCGGCTCGGCGCCGCAGCCCTCCTCGGTAGCGTATTCGATGACACGCCTGAAGGACGCCGGCGTCGGCCGCGATGCCGTCGAGGCGTTCCTGGGCGAGGCCCTCATTGCGCCCGTGCTGACCGCGCACCCTACCGAGGCGCAGCGCAAGAGCATCCTCGATGCCGGGCATGCGATAGCACGCCTGCTGGCCGAGCGCGACCTGCCGCTCACGCCGCGCGAGCGCGAACGCAATGTGCGCCTGCTGCAGGCCCGCATCGCCACGCTGTGGCAGACGCGCATGCTGCGCTATGAAAAACTGACCGTGGCCGACGAGATCGACAACGCCCTGTCGTACTACCGCAGCACCTTCCTGCGCGAGCTGCCGGCGCTGTATGACGATATCGGCCACGAGATCGCGCAGGCCTACGGCGGCAGCGCGCTGGACCTGCAGCACGCCGACTACCTGCAGATGGGCAGCTGGATCGGCGGCGACCGCGACGGCAACCCGAACGTGAATGCCGACACCATGCGGCACGCGCTGCTGCGCCAGTCCACCACCATCCTCGATTTCTACCTCGACGAAGTGCATGCGCTGGGCGCCGAGCTGTCCGCCTCGACACTGCTGGTGCCGGCCAGCGACGCCCTGCTCGCACTGACGGGGCAATCGCCCGACGATTCGCCGCACCGCAGCGACGAGCCCTACCGCCGCGCCCTGATCGGCATCTATGCGCGCCTGGCAGCCACCGCGCGCGCGCTGGGCGCCACGGCGCTGCTGCGCCAGGAAGTGGGCCAGCGCCCACCTTACCGCGATGCGGGAGAACTGCATGCGGAGCTGTCGATCCTGGCCGCTTCACTGGCCGCCAGCAATGGCGCGATCCTGGCCGAACCGCGCCTGGACGGCCTGCTGCGCGCGGTACGCATCTTCGGCTTCCACCTGGCCTCGCTCGACCTGCGCCAGGGCTCGGACGTGCACGAACAGGTGCTGGCCGAACTGTTCGCGCGCGGCGGCGTGGCGCCGGACTATGCCGCGCTCGACGAAGCCGCCAAGGTGGCGCTGCTGCTGGCCGAACTGGCCCGGCCGCGCCTGCT
>DASVVD010001026.1:0-9353 GCA_036386715.1 Pseudoduganella sp. | reverse complement strand
TATGGTTTCAAGGGCAGTGAGGATCTTGGCAACGGCGTCCAGCTGAAATTCCAGCTGGAGCAGGGCTTTTCCGGCGATACCGGCGCGCAAACCGATTCGGCCGCCGCGTTCAACCGGCTGGCATGGATCGGCCTGTCGGGTGACTTTGGCGAGGTGCGCCTGGGGCGCCAGAAGAAGCCCGAGTACCTGCTGATGAACTATGAAACGGATCCGACGGGCGTGAAGAGCATCGCATCGCCAATGAACAACTTCGGCGATGATGCGGTCCGTTCCAGTAACGCGCTTGCCTATTTCACGCCGAAGGCCCATGGCCTCGAAGGGCAGTTCATGATCGCGTTGCGCGAAGAGCCCAACCAGCCCAGGCTGCTGTCGTGGAATGCCGTGACGCGTTACGTGAACGGGGAATTGCGCGCGGTGCTGGGGTATGAGCGCACCGGCAAGGCTGGATCGCCGGTCGTGCAGAAAGTGGTGCGGGGCGTGGTTTCCTATGGCATCGGCAAGGCGCGCTACTACGTGGCCTACCAGGGCGAGCGCACCAGCGACACGCTGGAAAAGCTGCGCATCTACACGGTTTCCGCTTCCTGGCTGTTCAATCCGAAGAACCAGTTGTCGCTGCTATACGGTTTCGCCGACGATCGTTCGGGCCAGGGCAACGACGGCCAGCAGGTCGGCCTGTTGTACCAGCACATCCTCAGCAAGCGCACGCAGTTGTACTCTGCCTTCGGCTACCTGCAGAACCGCAACGAAGGGCAATTCACGCTCGACGGAACGCAATACAAGGGGATCACGGGGGCACCGGGCCACGATGTCAAGGGCATCAACTTCGGCATCACGCACAAGTTCTGAACCATATGCGGCAGCAAATTGGCTGACCCTGCACGTGGTGGCTCCCCCCGGCCTGTCAGGCGCCAACCAGCCGTTGCCGGTTCGTCAGCGAAGGGAACAAGCGCATCCAGCAGGCCACGATGGCAATCGTGCCGATACCGCCGATAAGCACGGAGGGCACCGCGCCCAGCCAGCCGGCGGTCAGGCCCGATTCGAATTCGCCCAGCTGGTTCGAGGCGCCGATGAAGATGGAATTGACGGCGCTGACCCTGCCGCGCATGTCGTCCGGCGTTTCAAGCTGCACCAGCGACTGCCGGATGACCACGCTCACCATGTCGAACGCACCGCTGAACGCCAGCGCCGCCATCGACAGTGCAAACGACGTGGACAGCGCAAACACGATGGTGGCGACACCATACAGCGCCACCGATGCGAACATCAGCCTGCCCACGTTCGAGCGCACCGGGTGCCTTGCCAGGTACAGCGAGACGAGCAGGGCGCCGACGGCCGGCGCGGAGCGCAACAGCCCGAGCCCCCAGGGGCCGGCATGCAGGATATCGCGGGCGAAGATGGGCAGCAGGGCGGTCGCCCCGCCCAGCAGCACGGCAAACAGGTCCAGCGAGATGGCGCCGAGCACTTCCTTGCGGCGCCAGATGAAGCCGACACCGGCGAACAGCGTTTCCAGCGTGACCGGCGCACGGTTGCCGGGAACCGATTCGATACGGACCAGTGAAATCATGGCGATGGCCAGCACGAACAACGCCGCGCACACGGCATAGACCGCCAGCGCACCGGCGACATAAATGAAGCCGCCGATGGCGGGGCCGAGGATGATCGCGAACTGCGTGCCGGCGGAATTGACGGCCAGCGCGCGCGGCAGCTCGACGGCCGGAACCAGCCGCGGCAGGATGGCCTGCTGTGCCGGCATCTGGAACGCCCTGGCGATGCCGAGGCCGACGGAGGCGAGCAGGATCACCTCGCGGCCGATCCAGTGGCCCTTGGTACCGACGGCAAGGACCAGTGCAATGGCGATCTGGCCGGCCAGGCACCATTGCAGGATGCGCCGGCGATCGTAGCGGTCGACGACCTGGCCGGTCACCAGCGCAAACGCCAGCGCGGGGAAGAATTGCGCCAGCCCCACCAGCCCGAGGTCATAGGCACTGTGGGTGAGGTCGTACATTTGCCAGGCGACGACGACCATCAGCATCTGGATCGCCATCGTCGATGCCATGCGGGCGAAAAAGAAGTGGCGGAACGCCGGGAAGACGGTCAGGGGATTGCCGGTTGTATGCATTGCGTATTGGAATAGTCAGTCGGGTGCCGCTGCGGCGCAGCCTTTCGGGCGCGGCCGCACGCCATGATACTTCGCCCCATCAGGCATTGCCGCAAGCGGCGCCGGCAACGGGCGCCGCTTGCGGTCTTCTCCCTCAGAACAGTGTCCGCACCCCCAGCGAGAAATAGCGCCCACGCGGATCGTCGGCCTGCGCGAAGCCGTCGCGCAGGCCGGCCCGGGTGCCGTTGCCCGAGTAGGCGCCCACCGGCGGCTCGGCATCGAACAGGTTTTCCACGTTGAAGTAGAGCTGTGCGTCGCCGCCACCGATATCGAACTTGTACGCCAGGTTCAGGCCCGTGGTGGCGAACGAGCGGATATGGTTGTTGGCCCATACCTCGGCCGGGTCGCCGCTCAGCTTCATCGCACTGCGCCAGCGCTCCGTGATGTCCACCGTCAGGTCGCTGACCGGCCGGAAACGGAGAAACGCCGAGAGGCGCACGGCTGGCGTGGCGGCCATGCCGCCCGGCCCGAACGCCACGCCGCCCTGGTCGACGGTGGCCAGGCCCGGTTGCCGGTAATAGACGTGCGGCTGCCACGCGGTCAGGAAGCGCAGCGACGCCGGCCGGTCGAACAGCCTGGCGGCGTAGTTGGCTTCCACGTCGAGGCCGGTGGTTTCCACTTCGGCGATGTTCACGCTGCGGTTGATCCACGCCGTGACGGCATTGGCGGCCGACGTATCGGCAAAGCCGTTGGGGCGCCGTTGCAGCGCACAGTACGGCGACGTGCCGCCGCTCGCATAGCAGGCGGCCTGGAACGCCGTCGTCGATCCGCTGACAGTGGTGATCGCGTCCGAGATCTTGATCCGGTAGGCATCGACGGCGAAACTGAGCTTGGGCAGGGGCTTCCACACCAGGCCCACCGTCGTCGTGTTGCCGATTTCGGCGGTGAGATTCGGGTTCGATTCGTCGATCTGCCCCACGGTCGGGCTGGTGCCCGTCAGCAGGTCGGTCGGCCGCACCTGCACCATCGAGGTCGGCGCGAACAGGTCGTACAGCGTGGGCGCGCGGATGTCACGCGAACGGGCGGCGCGCAAACGCAGCGAATCGGCGATGCTCCAGTCGATGCTGGCTTTCCACGTCACGTAGTTGCCGCTGGTGTTGTACGAGGTGTAGCGCGCGGCGCCGTTGAAATTGAGGCTCTTGGCCAGTGGCGCGTCCTTCAGCAGCGGCACGTCGACTTCGCCGGCCACCTCCCACACCCGCTGGCCCACGCCCTGTGGGCTTGCGCCGAACACGTATTCGGTCAGGGCCGCCGTTGGCGCGCAGTTGAGCGTCAGCCCGGTGCAGTCGACCAGGCCGGTCGGCAGCGAGCTGCTGTTCGACTTGAACGCCACTTCGCGCCACTCGGCTGAAAGGGCCGTGTTGACGGGGCCTGCCCAGCTGTTGAACGGCGTGCCGGTCACCGAGCCGGAGACGTCGTTCATCTTCGTGGTGGAGCCGAATTGCACGGTGTCGGTCACGTAGTCGATCGCCCCGGCCGACGCGGCGTTGGGGCCGAACACGTTGAGCGGCACGCAGTCATTGGCCAGGCCCGGATTGGTCAGCGTGATGTTGCACACCGTCTGGCCGCCGCTGGACACGGCGTCGAGCGCGGCGGACAGCTTCTGGCGATTGAGCACGTTGGAGAGCGCCGTGTCGAGCTTCGACGTGCCGTGCGTGTAGTCCAGTTCCCAGCGCGCCTCGCCGAGCCTGCCTTCCAGCCCCGTGGTGAAGACCCACTGCTTCGAATCGGAATCGGCCGTGATGCGCGGGATCTCGCCGAGGAACTTGGAAAAGGCAAACGTGGGCTGGGTGGCCGGGATCAGCGCCGCGTATTGCGCCGGCAGGAAGGCGTTGGTGCGGCGCAGCGACACGCCGTTCAGCTGGTTGGTTTCGGCGAAGCTGGTATTGGTCTTGAGGTTGCCCGATACCTGCGCATAGGCGCGCAGGCCAGGCGCCAGTACATAGTCGGCCCGGCCGAACAGCTGGGTGCCTTCCAGCCGCGACAGCAGGCCCGAATCCCAGTAGCCGCCATCGCCGCCCACCTCGATGGCCGACGTGCCGGTGGCGGTGCCGGCCACGAAGGGGCTCAGTACGCCGTTCTGCTGGAACACCTGCCCGGCCAGCGCGCCGCTGGTGACCAGTCCGCCGAACGGAAAGCTCTTCTGGCGCAGGTTGCCTTGCAGGACATAGGGGTTGGCTGCCGTGCCGGCGCCGGTCACGCCCACCTGGTTCAGCCAGTCGCGGTCCGAACGGCGGTCGATGCCGCCTTCCCTGCGGTATTCGACGCCCGCTTCGAGATGCAGGCCGGGCGCCACCGTGCCGCCCCAAGCAAGCCCGAGGTTGCGCCTGGCCGCATCGCCCCGCTCCGACAGGCCATAGCTGGCGTCGGCCTTGAAGCCGTCGAACTTGCGGTCGATGATGTAGTTCACCACCCCCGTCATGGCGTCCGAGCCGTACACGGCCGACACGCCGCCCGTCACGATATCGACCCGTTCGACGAACATCTGCGGGATCAGGTCGACGTCCACCGCGCCGTTGTACAGCGTGGGCGGCACGCGTTTGCCGTCCATCAGCACCAGCGTGCGCGTGGCACCGATATTGCGCAGGTTGAGCTGGTTGGCCGAGCCGTTGCCGCCGGCCGCGCTGCCCGATGTCGTCGGGTTGCTGCTGGAACCGCGCGAACCGGCAAACACCGGCAGCGTGTTCAGGGCCTCGGCCAGCGTGGCACCGGGCTTCGAGGTCAGCAGGTCGTCGGTGCTGACGACGGTGGTGGGGGAGGGGCTGCTGTCGCCGTTGCGGATCACGCGCGAGCCGGTGACGGTGACGGTCGTGAGCGGAGGATCGGCTGGCGGCCCGGCCGATGACGGTGCATCGGGTACCTGGTCCGCTGTCGCGACCGCCGTCTGCGCCGCGGCGGTGCCGCAAATGGACAGCACGCTGACGCCGCAGACGACGAGGTCTTGAAGCTTTTTCATATGTCTCCTTGATGATTTTTTCGAACTCGTTGCGGAGCCGACGAAGCGCCTGCCGGAAAACAGGCGTCGGAGAGGAGCGTAGCGAGATGCGGCAGGCAAGGCTTTGCACAAAACCGAGGTTTGCTTGCACCTTTCCGGGTGCCCCGGGTGCCAACCTGAAAGTGCCAGTGAATCTGCGTTTTGTGCAACGACGCGCGTTTGCGGCTCCCCTATTCTTGGCATACCCGAATCGGCCCGTGCGGGTGGCGGCGCACTTTCTGCCAGCGGACGCGCCGCCGCAGGCACAAGAAAAAACCAGGAGACACAATGAACAGACATGCTGGCGCAACGGCATTCCGACACAAGCGCAAGGCCATGGCGGCACTCGCGGCCATGGCCGTCTGCGGCATCGGCAGCGCGGCCGACCTCAATCCCGGCGGTGCATGGCAGATCCGCTGGGACAACACCATCAAGTACAGCGCGGGCTACCGGCTCGACGCGCCCGACAGCGCACTGACCACCGGCTCGGCGAAAGCCAACAACGACGACGGCGACCGCAATTTCGACAAGGGCCTGGTCTCGAACCGGGCCGACCTGCTGACCGAATTCGACATGCAGAAGGACGGCTTCGGCCTGCGCCTTTCCGCCGCCGCCTGGTATGACGGCGTGTACAACACCTACAACGACCACACGTCGGCGGCCACCAGCAACAACGTGAGCGTGCCGTACAACGAGTTCACCGACGACACGCGCCGCATCGCCGGCCGCAACGTGGAAATGCTCGACTGGTTCGTGTTCGGCACCAACCGGATCGGCGACAGCACGCTGTCGTACCGGCTCGGGCAGCACTCGCTGATCTGGGGCACCTCGCTGTTCTTCGGCATGAACGGGCTGGCCAAGGGCATGGCGCCGATCGACCTGTACAAGCTGTCGATCCCGGGCGCGCAGGCCAAGGAAACCACGATCCCGGTGCCGCAGCTGTCCGGCACGCTGCAGCTGACCGACGACACCAGCGTGGAAGCCTATTACCAGTTCAAGTACCGTTCCACCCGCCTGCACCCCGCAGGCAGCTACCTGAGCGCGACCGACTTCCTGGGCGCGGGCAACGAATCGATCTTTGCAGGCCCGCTGAAACTCAAGTTCGCCGGCATGGTCAAGGGCGACCTGCCGAACAACGTCGGCGTGGCGCTGAACACACGCAGCAGCACGCTCGATGCCGACCTGGGCCTGTACGCGATCCGCTACAACGATGCGTCGACCCAGGTGGTCACCCAGGCATCGACCGGCAGCTATTACCTGGCCGTGCCGAACGATGTGCGCGCCGTCGGCGCCAGCATCTCGCGCCTGGTCGGTATCGCCAACGTGGGGCTGGAAGCGTCGATGCGCTTCGGCCAGCCGCTGATCGCCCGCTCGGGCACCGTGGTGCTGCCGGCCGGATCGGCCAGCGGCTGGCTGGCCGACAACGTGCCGTTTCCCACCGGCCGCACCACGCACCTGAACCTGTCGGGCACCATGGTGACGGGCGCGTCGCTGCTGTGGGATGGCGCCAGCCTGGTCGGCGAACTGTCGGCCAATCACCTGAACAGCGTGGAGCGCAATGCCGCCAAGCTCGATACCACGTTGAACAAGACCAGTTTCGGCAGCCGCGTGATCCTCACCCCGACCTGGTATCAGGTGGCGCCGGGGCTGGACCTGAGCATGCCGCTGAACGTGGGCTGGTCGTTCAAGGGGCGCTCGGTGATCGATACCGCTTTCCCGTTCTCGGGCAGCCCCGATCACGGCGGCGAGATCATCGTCGGCCTGACCGGCATGTACCTGAACCGCTGGAACGCCAACCTGTCGTTCATCAACTACAAGGGCAAGGTCACTTCCCAGCCGTTGCTGGACCGCGACTACCTGCGCTTCAGCCTGCAGGCCAGTTTCTGATCCAAAGAACAAGGAGATACGCATGAATACCTACCTGAAAACCGCCGGTGCCCTGATCGTCATGGGGCTCGCCACCGGCATGGCCGCCGACCTGATCGTCGGCACCGCGCTGGCGCAGGACCTGAAGCCCGGCGCATTGGCCGCATCGTTGACGCCGATGGGCGCCGAGCGCGCCGCCAGCAAGGACGGCACGATTCCCGCGTGGGACGGCAAGGCCGTCAACACGCCGCCCGGCGCCGGCAACAAGCGCCCGGACCCGTTCGCCGCCGAAAAGCCGCTGCTGTCGATCACGGCTGCCAACATGGCCCAGCATGCCGAAAAGCTCACCGACGGCACGAAGGCGCTGCTGGCGAAATGGCCCGGCATGCGCGTCGACGTGTATCCCACGCACCGCAGCGCGGTATTCGCGCAGCCGATCTACGATGCGGTGGCGCAGAATGCCACGCGGGCGAAGCTGACCAACAACGGCCTGACCGTGGAGGGCGCGTATGGCGGCATTCCGTTCCCGGTGCCGAAGAACGGCCACGAGGCGCTGTGGAACCACATGCTGAGCTACCGCGGCCAGCTGACCACCTTCACCGCCGACAAGTACGTGATGACATCGAGCGGCGACCGCGTGCTGACCAACCGCCAGCGCACCAGCCTTGCCTATCCCTACTACGATCCGAAGGGCAAGCCCGACGCCTTCAGCGGCGAATGGGCCCGTGCCCGCCTCGATGTCTCGGAGCCGCCCGCCAACGCCGGCCAGGCCATGATGACGATCGACTATGTCGACAACTTCGCCCGGCCCAAGGATGGCTGGCAATACGTGCCGGGCCAGCGCCGCGTGCGCAAGTCGCCTTCGTTGGTGTACGACACCCCCGACCCTTCGGCGGCCGGCGTGGCCAACTTCGACGACGTCAACCTGTTCATCGGCGCGCAGGACCGGTACAACGTGAAGCTGGTCGGCAAGCGTGAGATGTTCATCCCTTACAACAACAACGGCCTGTTCCGCAAGCCGGTCAACGACGTCATCGGCAAGGGCACGCTCAATCCGGACGCGGTGCGCTGGGAACTGCACCGCGTGTGGGTGCTGGAAGCCACGCTGCGCGAAGGCAAACGCAACGTGGCGGCCAAACGCCGCCTGTACCTCGACGAGGACACCTGGCAGGCGGTACTGGCCGACAGCTGGGATGCGCAGGGCAAGCTGTGGAAGACCGGGCAGGCCTTCACGCTGCTGGCCGGCGACGAACCGTCGGCCAGCACGCTGAGTTATACCTGGTACGACCTGCTGTCCGGCGGCTGGGTCTACGCGGCAGCCATCAATGAAACCGGCGGCGTGGCGTACCAGGACTTCGACAGCAAGCAACTGAGCCGCTTCACGTCGAGCGCGCTGGCCAGCGGCGGCGTGCGCTGATCATGCGGCCATTTCTTCGCAGCGGTTCGCGCGTTGCCGCGTTGACCGCCATCCTGGCCATGGCCATTGGATCGGACGCCGGTGCGCTGGCGGCCGGGGATATCGCTCCGCTGCCCAAGGCATTGCAGCGGCCGGCGCTGGCGGTGGCCAATCCGGCCTCGGCCAATTTGCAGGCGGTAGTGCGCGCCGGCGGCCGCCTGGTGGCGGCTGGCGAACGCGGGCTGGTCATTTACTCGGACGATTCCGGGGCCCACTGGAAGCAGGCCCGCGTGCCGGTCAGCGTGACGCTGACCGCGCTGCGGTTCAAGGCCGGCGGGCAGGAAGGCTGGGCGGTGGGGAACATGGGCGCCGTGCTGCGCACCACGGATGCCGGCGCCAGCTGGACGCGCGTGTTCGACGGCCGGGCCGCCGCCACGCTGGCGGTGCAGGCCGCGCGGCAAGCCCGGGACGCCGGCAAGCCCGATCCGGCGGACGCGGAGCACCCGCTGAACCGCCTGCTGGAAGACGCGCAGCGGCTGGCCGACGAAGGGGCCGACAAGCCTTTCCTCGACATCGCGCTGCGTGCCGACGGTTCGGTGCTGGTGGTGGGCGCCTACGGCCTGGCCTATACGACCGCCGATGGCGGCCGCACCTGGCGCGCACTCATGCAGGATTTGCCCAATCCGGAGGGCGTGACCTGGTACGGCATCGCCGAACGCGGGCAGGAGCGCTACCTGTTCGGCGAGCAGGGCGTGCTGCTGCGCGCGTCCGGCGCCGTCGGTGCCGCTGGTGCTTTCACCGAGCAGGCATCGCCGGCGACGGGCAGCCTGTTCGGCTCCCTGGCATTGGACGACGGCACGCTGCTGCTGTTCGGCCTGCGCGGCAAGGTCTATCGCAGCGTGGCGCCCGGCGCCCCGTGGACCGAGGCAAAGAATCCCGTCGACGCCTCGCTGATCGCC
>DASVVD010001025.1:0-4282 GCA_036386715.1 Pseudoduganella sp. | reverse complement strand
AAGGGCGGTATAAGATGAAAGAAGCATATTGCTACCATCGAATTCAGAACCAATGGGGAGTACAGAAATGAGCAAGGACAAGGTCTTGAACATGAAACGCCTGGTCCTGGCCCTGTGCGCGGTGGGCGTGCTGGGCGCAGGTGCCGCGATCGCAGTGCAAGGCAACCACGAGGCCCCGGCCGCCGGCACGCAGCCCGGCACCACCAGTGCGTCCGCCGTGCCGGCCAATGCCGCCGCGGGCGCTCCGGCGCCGACGCCGGCGCCGATGATCGCGCTGCCGGACTTTTCCGTGATCGCCTCGCGCAACGGCCCGGCCGTGGTGAACATCAGTACCACGGGCACCGTGAAAACCAGTTATGACAACAACCGCGGCGCCGAGCCGTTCGCGGACGATCCGTTCTTTGAATTCTTCCGCCGCTTCCAGGGCCCGCAAGGCGGCCAGCGCGGCGGCCGCGAGGCGCCGAGCCATGGCGTGGGTTCCGGCTTCATCATCAGTGCCGATGGCCTGATCCTGACCAATGCGCACGTGGTGCGCGATGCCAGCGAAGTGTCGGTGAAACTGACCGACCGCCGCGAGTTCAGCGCCAAGGTGCTCGGTTCCGATCCGAAGACCGACGTGGCGGTGCTCAAGATCGATGCGAAGAACCTGCCGGTGGTGCCGCTGGGCCGCTCGATGGACGTCAAGGTGGGCGAATGGGTGCTGGCGATCGGTTCGCCGTTCGGCCTGGAAAACACCGTCACGGCAGGCGTTGTCAGCGCCAAGGGCCGCGCGCTCGATGACGGCAGCGTGCCGTTCATCCAGACCGACGTGGCGGTCAATCCCGGCAACTCGGGCGGTCCGCTGTTCAACACCAAGGGTGAAGTGGTCGGCATCAATTCGCAGATCTACAGCCAGACCGGCGGCTACCAGGGCCTGTCGTTCGCGATCCCGATCGACGTGGCACAGCGCATCCGCGACCAGATCGTTTCCACCGGCAAGGTGGTGCATGCCAAGCTGGGCGTGTTGACGCAGGAAGTGGGCCAGAGCTTTGCCGATTCGTTCGACCTGCCATCGCCCGAAGGCGCGCTGATCGTCAACGTGGAGAAGGGCAGTGCCGCCGAGCAGGCCGGCCTGAAGCCGGGCGACGTGGTGCGCACCATCAATGGCCAGAAGATCGTTGCCCAGGGTGACCTGTCGTCGTATGTCGCGCTGGCCCGGCCGGGTGACAAGGTGTCGCTGGAAGTGTGGCGCCAGGGCAAGACGGTGGCGCTGTCCGGCAAGCTGGGCAATGCCAGCGAGCGCGCGCTGGCCAAGGCCGAAGAGGAAGACAGCCCGGCCACCAAGTCGCGCCTGGGCCTGGCGCTGCGCCCGCTCGATCCGGTCGAGAAGCAGGCCGTGGGGCTGGGTGCCGGCCTCGTCATCGAACGGGCCGGCGGCGCGGCCGCCGATGCCGGCCTGCAGCCCGGCGACGTGCTGCTGTCGGTGAACGGCCGGCCGGTGACCTCGGTCGACCAGGTGCGCGACATGGTGGCAAAATCGTCGAAATCGGTGGCGCTGCTGATCCAGCGCGGCGAGGAACGCATTTTTATCCCGGTGCGATTGGGATAAACTGCGTTGCTTGAAGATGGACCGCCGCGGCGGCCCGTAAAAACATGAAAGGAAAAAAACATGCGGCTGCTGCTGGTGGAAGATGATGTGATGATCGGCGAAGTGGTGCTCGACCTGCTGAGGGCCGAACACTATGCGGTGGACTGGGTGAAGGATGGCGCGATGGCCGACACCGCGCTGCAGACCCAGACCTACGACCTGGTGCTGCTGGACCTGGGGCTGCCCCGCAAGGATGGCCTCGAAGTGCTGCGCTCGATGCGTGCGCGCAAGGAGCTCACACCGGTGCTGGTGGCCACGGCGCGCGACGCGGTCGAGCAGCGTATCGCCGGCCTCGATGCGGGGGCCGACGACTACGTGCTCAAGCCCTACGACCTCGATGAGATGCTGGCCCGCATCCGCGCGCTGCTGCGCCGCTCGGCGGGCCGTGCCGAACCGGTATTCGAGCACAAGGGCGTGTCGATCAATCCGCAAACGCGCGAGGTGATCGCGGGCGGCGTGCAGGTCAACCTCTCGGCCCGCGAATGGGCCGTGCTCGAAGCGCTGATCGCGCGCCCCGGCATCGTGCTGTCGCGCGCGCAGCTCGAGGAAAAACTGTACAGCTGGAAGGATGAAGTCAACAGCAACGCCGTCGAGGTGTATATCCACGGCCTGCGCAAGAAACTGGGCGCGGAGCTGATCCAGAACGTGCGGGGCCTCGGCTACATGGTGCCGAAGGAATGAAGGCGTCGAGGGTCTATCGCATGAAAGTGGATACCCATTCGCTGCGCGGTCGCCTGCTGTGGTTCCTGCTGGCGGCGATCACCATGGCAGCGCTGGCGCAGGCGATGATCGCCTACCGCAGCGCGCTGCACGATGCCGACCAGATCTTCGACTACCACATGCAGCAGATGGCGCTGGCGCTGCGCTCCGGCGCGCCGCTGGCCAACACGCACAACAGCCCGAGCGCCGACCCCGGCAACGACGACATGGTGGTGCAGGTCTGGACGCCGGACGGCATCCAGGTGTTCCGCTCGATCTCCCGCGCCGAGCTGCCGCAGCGCGCCGTGCTGGGCTTTTCCAACGTGAAGGCCAAGGGCACCGTCTACCGGGTGTTCTCGGTGCAGACCAGTAACCAGACCGTGCAGATCGCCCAGGACATGGCGGTACGCAAGCGCATGGCCGGCGCGCTGGCACTGCGCACCGTCGGCCCGATCGCGCTGATGGCGCCAATGCTGATGCTGGTGGTGTGGTGGGTGGTCAGCGGTTCGCTGGCGCCGGTGGCACGGGTGCGGCGGCAGGTGGCGTCGCGCCAGGCGGACGACCTGTCGCCGGTCTCCGAGGCCGACCTGCCCGACGAAGTCAAGCCGCTGGTGCACGAGCTGAACCTGCTGTTCGGCCGCGTGCGCACGGCGTTCGACGCCCAGCAGCACTTCGTGGCCGATGCCGCCCATGAGCTGCGCTCGCCGCTGGCGGCGCTCAAGCTGCAGGTGCTCAGCCTGGACCGCGCCGAGGATGCCGAGGCGCGCAAGGTGGCGGTCGGCCGGCTCACGGCCGGCATCGAACGGGCCACCCGGCTGGTGGAACAGTTGCTGGTGCTGGCGCGGCAGGAAGCGGCCGAGCCGAAACTGGAACCGGTCGACCTGGCCGAACTGGCCAAGCGCACCCTGGGCGACATGGTGAACGCCGCGCAACTCCGCGAGATCGACCTGGGCATGCACGAGGCAACGGGCGAAATCATCCAGGGCCAGGCCGATGCCCTGCGCGTGCTGCTGCGTAACCTGGTCGACAACGCGGTCAAGTACACGCCTGCCGGCGGCACGGTCGACGTGTCGGTGCGGCACACCGACAAGGGCGCCGAACTGGTGGTGGAAGACAGCGGCCCCGGCATCTCGCCGGAAGAACGCGAGCGCGTGTTCAGCCGCTTCTACCGCGTGCCCGGCAGTACCGCCACCGGCAGTGGCCTGGGCCTTGCCATCATCAAGGCGATCGCCGAGCGGCACGGCGCCACACTGGCCCTGGATACGTCGGAACGGCTGGGCGGCCTGCTGGTGCGGGTCACGTTCCCGGGCGCCAAGACGGTGCCGGCGAAGCCGTTGCTGGCCAGGAGCGCCGCCTGATACAGGCCCCGCAGGCAGCACTTGTGGGAAAGCGCTGCCTGCCGCGATAGAATGGCTGTCATTGACAGACAGCCAACAAGGCGCGGCATGAAAAGAATCGGTTTCTCGGGCACGCTGGACCCGATCACCAACGGCCACATGTGGGTGATCGGCGAAGCCCGCTCGATCGCGGACGAGGTCATCGTCTTCCTGTCCGAAAACTCCACCAAGCAGCCCCGTTTCTCGGCCGAGGAACGGCGCGCGATCGTGCTGGAGAGCTGCGCCGAACGGCAGTGGGACAATGTACAGGTGCTGGTCGTGAAAAGCGACTACACGGCGCGCGTGGCGCGCAAGCACGGCGTGGATTACCTGATCCGCGGCATCCGCACCACCGCCGATTTCGATTACGAAAACCTGATCCAGCAAACCAACGTGGAAGTGATCGGCGGCGCCAAGACGCTGTTCGTGATGCCGCCGCGCGACCTCGGTTCCGTCAGCTCCAGTTTCGTCAAGGCGCTGGAAGGCCCGGTCGGCTGGAACTGGACCATGAAAAAATTCGTGCCCGGCCCCGCATATACGGCCTGGATCATGGACTGGCTGCGCAAGGAGTGGGAGGGGC
>DASVVD010001024.1:0-2096 GCA_036386715.1 Pseudoduganella sp. | reverse complement strand
ATGCCGGCCACGTACTTGCGCTGCGACAGGCCCTCGAGCGGTGGCCCCACGAACGTCTCGGGCCCGGTCACGCCGGGAATCGTATGGCAGGCGTGGCAGGCATACTGGGCGAGCGCCATGCGGCCCCGTTCCAGGTCGGGCCGGCCGGCCGGCGGCAGTGGCGGCATCGGCGCGGGCTTGCCGGCGCTCGCCACCACGGCCTTGTAGCGTGCCGCGGTGTAGCCGGGATACTGCTGCAGGAAGGCGACCAGGTCCCACAACTCCTCGTCGCGCAGGTTGAACTCCCAGGCCGGCATGCCGGCCATCTTGATGCCGTGCCGGGTAATCCAGTACAGCTCGCGCGGCTGCCAGCGCCGCGCCGCGTCCACCAGCGGCCCGGGCACCGGCTGCATGCTCTTGCCGATCGGCCCCTGGGCCAGGCCGGGCGCGCCATGGCACTGCTGGCAATGCTGGTGGTACAGGCCGGCGCCACGCAGCGCGCGCGCACCGTCGGTCAGTGGCGGCACCGTCACTTCTTTCGCATGGGTGCGCACCGATTCGCGCATGCCCTTTTCAAGCAGCGTGTGGAGCACCTGGAAATGCGGCTTCGTGGCGGCCACGTTATACCACCCGCCCTGCAACACCAGCCAGCCGCCGAGGCCGGCCAGCGCCCCCAGCGACACGGTCGTTGCCAGGGCGGTCTTGACGATCAGGCGGAGTCGGTTGGAAGCCATGCAGGGGTGCGCACCGTTGAAAGAAGTCCATGATGTGTTTGTTTTATTATATGGATTCTTCCGGTTTCTGCAGGAACATTGCGTGCGCGAAACAAACCGACGTCGACAATCCGTTGCCTTGCAGGCCGGCCCGCGGGCCATCGCCATCGCCATCGTGATTGTCCTCACCCTTGCGGGCTGCAGCAAGGATGAGCCGCCGGTGCAGCGCGTCGCCGGGGGCGACGTCGCACGGGGGAAACAATTGCTGGCGCAGTTCCAGTGTGGCGCCTGCCATTCGATTCCCGGCGTGGAAGCGGCCCGCAGCACCGCCGGCCCGCCGCTCGACACGTTCGGGCGGCGCAGCTACGTGGCGGGCCAGTTGCCCAATTATCCCGACCCGCTGGTGCGCTGGATCGTCGATCCGCCGGCCGTCAAGCCCGGCACGCTGATGCCGAACCTGGGCGTGTCGCCCGAAGATGCGCGGCACATGGCCGCCTACCTGTATACGCTGAGATGACGGCGCCGACGGTGCAGGTGACGGCGCAGGTGCCACGGCAGTCGGCGCTGGCCCCGGCCGGGCGCGACGCCGCCATCATCGACGGGCTGAACTGGGCCATGACGATCGGCGCGGCCATCATCTTCGTGGCCGTGGCGGCGCTCGTGGTGCGTGCCTTGCGCCCCAACCGGCCGGTCAGTGCTCGCGTGTGGATCGTCGGTGGCGGGCTGCTGCTGCCGCTGGCGATACTGACCGCGCTGCTGGCCTGGAGCCTTGCCAGCACGGCGGCGCTGTCGCGGCCTTCGTCGCTGACGCCGCTGCGCGTGGCCGTCACGGCCAAGATGTGGTGGTGGGAAGTGCGCTATATCGATCCGGCCACGGGCCGCGACGTGGTGCTGGCCAACGAGATCCGGCTGCCGGTCGGCCGCCCGGCCTACCTGGCATTGACCACGAGCGATGTGATCCATTCGTTCTGGGTGCCGGCGCTGGCCGGCAAGGTCGACATGGTGCCCGGCCGCGTGCATGGCCTGACGCTGCAGGCCGATCGGGCCGGCACGTGGCGCGGCCAGTGCGCCGAGTTCTGCGGACTCCAGCATGCCAGGATGGCGCTGCACGTGGTGGCCGCGCCGGCGGCCGAATTCGATGCCTGGCTGGCGGGCCAGGCGCGCCCGGCCACGGACCCCGCCGATGCACAGCTGCTGCGCGGCCGGCAGGCGTTCCTGGAGCGGCGCTGCGACGCCTGCCACGCGGTGCGTGGCGTGGCCGATGGCGGCGCCGCCGGCCCCGACCTGACGCACGTCGGCAGCCGCCTGGCCCTGGCGGCCGGCACGCTGCCGGTCCACCAGGGCACGCTGGCCGGCTGGATCGCCGACCCGCAATCGATCAAGCCGGGTGCCCGCATGCCGGCG
>DASVVD010001023.1:0-12856 GCA_036386715.1 Pseudoduganella sp. | reverse complement strand
CGCTGGGGAACAAGCTCGGCCTGCAAGGCACGCCGGCGATCTTCTTTGCCGACGGCAGCCGCATTCCGGGCGCGATCGACGTCGCGGCGATGGAAGAAAAATTCGCCGCGATCAAGTAGCCCCGTAGCAACTGAATACCGTAGCAACTGCTGCAACTGCTGCAACTGCAGCAACCGCATCAACGCGGCGCGCCTGTGAAGCGCGCCGTTTTTACATTCGTATTTCCATTAACCTTCTTCAAAAATCAGGAGCACAGATGGTCACCCTGAACATCAACGGGCGCGACACGCAGGTCGATGCCGATCCGTCGACGCCCATCCTGTGGGCGCTGCGCGACAACCTGAACATGACCGGCACGAAATTCGGCTGCGGCGCGGCGCTGTGCGGTGCCTGCACCGTGCACCTGGCCGGCCAGCCGGTCCGCTCGTGCGTGACGCCGATCTCCGCGGCGGTGGGCCAGAAGATCGCCACGATCGAGGCGATGGAGCACGACAGGGTGGGCAAGGTGGTCCAGGATGCCTGGGTGAAGCACGATGTGCCGCAATGCGGCTATTGCCAGAGCGGGCAGGTGATGAGTGCCACCGCGCTGCTGAAAACCAACCGGAAGCCGACCGACGCCGATATCGACAGCGCCATGGCCGGCAACATCTGCCGCTGCGGCACCTACCAGCGCATTCGCCTGGCAATCAAGGATGCGGCGAAAACGCTCGCCTGAAGGAGGACACATGCGTATCGAATGGATCACTTCAGCAGACATGGCGGCATTGACCGCCGACGACGGTGCCGGCCGCTCCGGCACCTCGCGCCGCGGCTTCATGAAGGGCGCCGGCGCGGGCCTGGTGCTGGGCTTCACGTTCGTCGGCGGCGGCCGCATGGCCCGCGCGGCAGAGCAGAAGCCCTGGCAGCAGCCCAATGCCTTCCTGCGCATCGCGCCGGACAACACGATCACCGTACAGGTGAACCGGCTTGAATTCGGCCAGGGCGTGCAGACAGCGCTGCCGATGCTGATCGCCGAGGAACTCGATGCCGACTGGTCGCAGATCCGCGGCGCGCTGGCACCGGCCGGCGAGGCGTACAAGGATCCGGTGGCGACCATCCAGATCACCGGCGGCTCCGGCTCGGTGGCCCACTCGTGGGTGCAGTACCGCGAAATCGGTGCCCGAGCGCGCGCGATGCTTGTTGCCGCGGCGGCCGAACAGTGGAAGGTGCCGGCCAGCCAGGTCAGGGCATCGAAGGGCGTGCTCACGGCCCCCGGCGGCAAAAAGGCCACCTACGGCCAGATGGCCGAGGCGGCGATGAAGCAGCCAGTGCCCGCGCACGTGGTGCTGAAGAACGCCGATAAATTCCGCTTCATCGGCAAGCCGATGCCGCGGCTGGACGCACGCGCCAAGTCGAATGGCAGCCAGCAGTTCGGCATGGACTTCAAGCCGGCCGGCACCAAGGTTGCCGTGGTGGCGCGCCCGCCGGTGTTCGGTGCGAAGGTCAGGCACTTCGATGGCGCCGCGGCGAGCAGGATAAAAGGCGTGATCGCCGTGGTGCCGGTGGAGCTGGAGCGTGGCGGCAGCGGCGTGGCCGTCATCGCCGACGGCTACTGGCAGGCCAGGCAGGGCCGCGATGCGCTGGCGATCGAGTGGGATACCGGCAGCCTGGAAAAAGTCAGCTCGAGCGAGCAGTTCGCCGCGTTCCGCGCGCTGGCCGCCAAACCGGGTACCGTGGCGAAGGCGGCGGATACGTCGAAGCTGGCCACCGCGCCGAAGAAAATCTCCGCGGTCTACGAGTTCCCTTACCTGGCGCACGCGCCGATGGAACCGCTGAACTGCGTGGTCGACCTGCGGCGCGACGGTTGCACGATCTGGGCCGGCAGCCAGTTCCAGACGCTGGACCAGGCGGCGGCCGCCAGGACGGCCGGCCTGAAACCAGAGCAGGTCACGCTGCACACGATGATGGCCGGCGGCGGTTTCGGCCGCCGCGCCACACCGGGCTCCGACTACATCGTGGAAGCGGTCAACGTGGCCATGGCTTATGCGAAGGCCGGCAAGTCCGGTCCCGTGAAAGTGATCTGGAGCCGCGAGGACGACATCAAGGGCGGCTACTATCGCCCGTCGCACGTGCACCGTGCCGACCTGGGGCTCGATGCCGCCGGCAATATCGTCGGCTGGGATCACGCGATCGTCGGCCAGTCGATCATCACGGGCACGCCATTCGAACCGTTCATGGTCAAGAACGGTATCGACAGCACGATGGTCGAAGGCATGGGCGAACCCTACAGGGTGCCGATGAACCTGTCCGTGCACAACGCCCAGGCCAACGTGCCGGTGCTCTGGTGGCGCTCGGTGGGATCGACACATACGGCGTTCGTGATGGAAACGCTGATCGACGAAGCCGCCGTGGCAGCCGGCGTGGACCCGGTGGCTTACCGCAGGAAGCTGATCCCGGCCGAGCACAAGCGCCATCACCTGGCGCTCGACCTGGCCGTCGGCAAATCGGGCTACGGCACGGTCAAGCTTCCGGCAGGGCAGGCATACGGCGTGGCGCTGCACGAGGCGTTCGGTACCGTGGTGGCCTACGTGGTCACCGCTTCGGTGGAGAACGGCGCGCCGAAGCTGCACAAGGTCACCGCAGCCGTGCACTGCAACCAGCCGGTGAACCCGCTCACGATCGAAGCACAGGTCCAGGGCGCCGTGCTGATGGCGCTCGGCACCACGTTGCCGGGCGCCGCCATCACGCTGAAGGATGGTATCGTGGAACAGTCCCAGTTCAGCGACTACACGGTGGCGCGCATGCCGGACATGCCGCAGGTCACGGTGCACATCGTGCCATCCGTCGAACCGCCGACCGGCATGGGCGAACCCGGCCTGCCGCCGCTGGCGCCGGCGTTCGCCAATGCCCTGTTCCGGGTAACGGGCAAGCGGCTGCGCAAGCTGCCGTTCGACCTGGCTTCGGCCGCCACGCCGCAGGTCGCCTGAGCGCATGGCGGCAGGTAAAGACATGAGCGGCATCGTCGGTATCCTGCTGGCCGCCGGCCGCGGCCGGCGCTTCGATCCGCTGGGGCAGCGCAACAAGCTGCTGGAACGGATCGACGGCGAACCGGTCGTCGTGCACAGCGCGCGCAACATGCTGGCGGCGCTGCCGCGCGTGGTGGCCGTGGTGCGCGTCGGCGAAGATGCCGTCGCCGCGCAACTGGCGGCACTCGGTTGCGAGGTCACGGTTTGCGCCGATGCGGATACCGGCATGGCCGCATCGCTGGTGCATGGCCTGCGGTATGCCAGTGACCCTGCCAACGACCCTGCCAATGACCCTGCACAGGGCTGGGTGGTGGCGCTGGGCGACATGCCGCGCGTGCGGCCGGCCACCATTGCCGCGCTGGCGCGGGCGGTGGAGGAGGGCGCCGATATCGCGGTGCCCGTGCTTGGAACCGGTGGCAGCACGGATCATGACAAGGAAGGTGACAGGGAAAGCGGCAAGGAAGGCGGCAAAAAGCGCGGCAACCCCGTGGCTTTCGGCCGCCGCCATTTGCCGCAGCTGCTCGCGCTGACCGGGGACCGGGGCGCGCGCGGTATCGTAAGGGATAATATCGTCAACGAAGTGGCGGTGGATGACCCGGGCATCCTGCTCGACATCGATACTCCGCCGGACCTGCAATGAAAAACCAGACTCCATTGAACAAGACCAGGACGCCGCGCGCCGCGGCACCCGCCGTGGCCTATGCCATCGTGCCGAAGGATCTCGCCGCCCACCTGTTCCAGGTCACGCTGACCGTGCAACGGCCGGTTGGCAGCGGGCCGAACGAGGGCCAGGTACTCGCGCTGCCCGCCTGGATTCCCGGCAGCTACATGATTCGCGAGTTCGCCCGCAATATCGTGCAGATCCGCGCCGAGGCGAACGGCCAGCCGGTGCCGCTGGCAAAGCTGGACAAGCACTCGTGGCAGGCGCCGCCCGTGGAAGGTCCGCTCGTCGTCCAGTACGACGTCTACGCCTGGGATCTCTCCGTGCGCGCCGCGCACCTGGACCGGACACATGGCTTCTTCAACGGCACCAGCGTGTTCCTGCGCGTGGCGGGCCAGGAAGATGTGCCGCACGTGGTCGATATCGTGCGCCCGGCGGACGAAGCGGCGCGTACGTGGCGGGTGGCCACCGCGCTGCCGGAACTGAAGGCAAAACGCTACGGCTTCGGCACCTACGTGGCGGCCGACTACGATGAGCTGATCGACAGCCCGGTCGAAATGGGCGACTTCGCGCTCGCCACGTTCAGCGCGCACGGCGTGCCGCACGACGTGGTGATTACCGGCCGCGTGCCGAACCTGGACATGCCGCGGCTGTGCGCCGACCTGAAGGCGATCTGCGAAACCCAGATCGCCTTCTTCGAGCCGAAGACGAAAAAAGCCCCGGTGGAGCGCTACGTGTTCATGACGCTGGCGGTGGGCGACGGCTACGGCGGCCTGGAGCACCGCGCTTCGACGGCACTGATCTGCGCACGCGCCGATTTGCCGACCACCGCAAGGGTCGGCACAGACCCGGGCAGCGAGCGAAGCGAAGGCTACATCAAGTTCCTTGGCCTGTGCAGCCACGAATATTTCCACACCTGGAACGTGAAGCGCATCAAGCCTGCGGTCTTCGCGCCGTACGACCTGCAGGTGGAGAACTACACGCCGCTGTTGTGGCTGTTCGAGGGCTTCACCAGCTACTACGACGACCTGTTCCTCGTGCGCGCCGGCATGATCACGGAAGCCACGTATTTCAAGATGCTGGGCAAGACGGTGGGCAGCGTGCTGCGCAGTGCCGGCCGCACCAAGCAGAGCGTGGCCGAGTCCAGCTTCGATGCCTGGAGCAAGTACTACCGGCAGGACGAAAACGCCCCGAACGCGATCGTCAGCTACTACGCGAAGGGTTCGCTGGTGGCCCTCGGGCTGGACCTGACGATCCGGCAAAAGTCGGCCGGACAGCGCTCGCTGGACGACATCATGCTGGCACTCTGGCAGCGCTACGGGCGCGATTTCTACCCGGACGGCCGCCGTGGCGTGACCCCGGCGGAAGTGGAAGCGCTGTTCGACCAGGTCAGCGGCATGAAGCTGAAGAGCTACTTTGAAAAATACATCCGCGGCACCGAAGACGTGCCGCTGGCGAAGCTGCTGGCGCCGTTCGGCGTGCGGTACACCGACGAGCGCAAGACGGCCAAGCCGAGCCTCGATGCCAATCTCGGTCGCGAAGGCGCCGATGCGAAACTGTCCGCCGTCCACGAAGGCGGCGCCGCCCACCTTGCCGGCCTCTCCGCCGGTGACCTGCTGGTGGCGCTCGACGGCTTGCGCGTGACCGGCAATCCGGCCAACCTGGACGCACTGCTGTCGCGCTACCGCGTGGGCGACACGGTGCAGGTGCATGCCTTCCGGCGCGACGAGCTGATGACGTTCACTGTGCAGCTACAGGGCGACAGGGTGCCCGGCATCGGGCTCGTGATCGATACGGCACGCAAGCCGGTGGCAATCCGCCCGACTACGCAGCGATGATGTGACGCTGAAGTCCCGGGTGTCGCAGGGCTGCACTTTCGCGGAGCATGCTCCGCGACTGCGAACAGTGCAGGCTTGCAAGCCTGCACTCCTCCCAGACCCCGAAGTTCGGCAACTTTTTGATGGTGGATCAGGCGAACAGGCGACTCAGCTCGGCGCCCGGATCCTCGGCGCGCATGAACGCCTCGCCCACGAGGAACGCGTTCACATTGGCTGCGCGCATCCGCTGCACGTCGTCGCGTCCCAGGATGCCGGATTCGGTGATGACCAGGCGTTCGGCCGGAATGCGCGGCAGCAGGTTCAGCGTGTTGTCCAGCGATACCTCGAAGGTGCGCAGGTTG
This sequence comes from Pseudoduganella sp., assembly GCA_036386715.1. Lineage (GTDB taxonomy): Bacteria > Pseudomonadota > Gammaproteobacteria > Burkholderiales > Burkholderiaceae_D > Rugamonas. Next base: position 7,011 of record DASVVD010001023.1, on the reverse strand, counting down.
CGGTTGTTGATGCCGATGAGGTTGGTCTTCAGTTTCAGCGCGGCGGTCAGCTCGTCGCCGTCGTGCGATTCCACCAGCACGTCCATGCCCAGTTCGTGGGCACATGCTTCCATGTCGGCCATCAGGCCGTGATCGAGGCCGGCCACGATCAGCAGGATGCAGTCGGCGCCCATCGCCCGCGCTTCATAGACCTGGTACAGGTCGACCAGGAAATCCTTGCGGATCACCGGTAGCGCGCAGGCGGCGCGGGCCTGTACCAGGTATTCGGTGGCGCCCTGGAAGAACTGCTGGTCCGTCAGCACCGACAGGCAGGCCGCGCCGCCTTCGGCATAGCTTTGTGCAATCGCGGCGGGGCGGAAGTCCGGGCGCAGCACGCCTTTCGATGGCGATGCTTTTTTCACTTCGGCGATCACGCCGGCCTGGCCGGCGGCGATCTTGCCGCGCAGGCTCGCTTCGAAGCCGCGGATCGCAGCGCGCGACTCGCGGTCGGTTTCCACGTCGGCGCGCAGGCTGGCGAGGCTGCGGTGCTTCTTGGCCGCGGCCACTTCGTCGGCCTTGACGGCCAGGATCTTGTTCAGGATATCGGACATGTTTTTACTTTTAATGACGGTCGGCCAGGGCGAGGCGGGCACCCAGCACCAGGAACAGGCTGCCGGTAACGCGGTTCAGCCACAGCGCGACCATCGGTTTGACTTTCAGCCGGGCGCTGGCAAATGCGGTAAACAGTGCCAGGCCGTTACACCACAACATGCCGTTGAAGTTGAAGATGCAGCCGAGAATGAGGAACGCCAGCGGCTTGTTCGGCGCGCCGGCATCGATAAACTGTGGCACGAAGGCGAGGAAGAACAGGGCCACCTTCGGATTCAGCACGTTGGTGAGGAAGCCCTGGGCAAAGATGCGGCGGTAAGGCAGGGGCGCCGGAGCGGGCGCGTCCTGGCCGGCGGACGAGTCTTTCAGCCTGGCCCGCAGCATGCCGATCCCGCACCACACGATATACGCGGCACCGATCCACTTCACCACGTTGAACGCCGCGGCGGAGGTGGCCAGCAATGCTGACAATCCCACCGCGGCGGCCAGCACGTGCACCATCGTGCCGGCACCGATGCCAAGCGCGGCGGCGACACCGGCGCGCCATCCCTGCGTGGCACTGCGCGCCATGATCAGCAGCGAATCCGGCCCCGGCATGATGTTCAGCAGCAGCCCGGAAACGATGAACAGCGTCAGGTCGTGGATGCCGAACATGGCGAGCGATCCTTCAGTTGTCGGCGCCGAGCGCCTGGGTGACCTCGACGAACTGCTGCAGCTTGGCCAGCGCGGCGCCGGACTCGATCGCATGCCGTGCCTTGAGCAGGCCGACCTCGATCGACGGCGCGACGCCGGCCGCATACAGCGCGGTGCCGGCATTGAGCGCGACGATGTCGGTCGCGGCGCCGGTCTCGCCGGACAGCACGCCCAGTACCTTGGCTTTCGATTCGGCGGCGTTGGCCACTTTCAGGTTGCGGCTGGCCACCATCTGCAGGCCGAAGTCTTCCGGATGGATCTCGTATTCGCGGATCTCGCCGTCGACCAGTTCGCCGACCAGCGTGCCGGCGCCCAGCGAGACTTCATCCATGTTGTCGCGGCCATACACCACGATGGCATGTTCCGCGCCGAGGCGCTGCAGCACGCGCACCTGGATGCCGACCAGGTCCGGGTGGAACACGCCCATCAGGATGTTCGGCGCGCCGGCCGGGTTGGTCAGCGGGCCGAGGATGTTGAAGATCGAGCGCACGCCCAGCTCGCGGCGCACCGGTGCCACGTGCTTCATGGCGGCGTGGTGGTTCGGGGCGAACATGAAGCCGATGCCGGTCTGCGCGATCGATTGCGCGATCTGCTCCGGCTTCAGGTTGATGTTGGCGCCGAGCGACTCGATCAGGTCGGCGCTGCCGGACGACGACGACACGCTGCGCCCGCCATGCTTGGCGATGCGCGCACCGGCGGCGGCGGCCACGAACATCGCGGCGCTGCTGATGTTGAACGTGTGCGCGCCATCGCCGCCGGTACCGACGATGTCGAGCAGGTTGGTGGTGTCGGCCATCGGCACCTTGGTCGAGAACTCGCGCATCACCTGGGCCGCGGCGGTGATCTCGCCGATGGTCTCCTTCTTCACGCGCAGGCCCATCGTCAGCGCGGCTACCATGACGGGCGACATTTCGCCGCTCATGATCTGGCGGAACAGGTGCAGCATCTCGTCGTGGAAGATCTCGCGGTGTTCGATGCAGCGGATCAGGGCTTCCTGGTGGGTGATCGGCATGGTCATTCCTTGGCGCCCGGGGCAGTACGTTCGAGGAAATTCTTCAGCATGGCGTGGCCATGTTCCGAGAGGATCGATTCGGGGTGGAACTGCACGCCTTCGATGTCGAAGTCCTTGTGCCGCACACCCATGATTTCGCCATCGTCCGTCCATGACGTCACTTCCAGGCACGCCGGCAACGAGGCGCGCTCGATCGCCAGCGAGTGGTAGCGGATCACCGTGAAGGGGCTCGGCAGGTCCTTGAACACGCCTTCGCCCGTGTGCGCGATCGGCGAGGTCTTGCCGTGCATGACCTCCTTGGCGCGGATGATTTTGCCGCCGAACGCTTCGCCGATCGCCTGGTGGCCCAGGCACACGCCGAGGATCGGCTTCTTGCCGGCGAAGTGCTTCAGCACTGCTACGGAAATGCCGGCCTGCGCCGGATCCTTCGGGCCCGGCGAGATGCAGATGCGGTCCGGGTCGAGCGCCTCGATCTCCCCGATCGTGATTTCATCGTTGCGGTACACCCGCACGTCCTCACCGAGTTCGCCGAAGTACTGCACGATGTTGTAGGTGAAGGAGTCGTAATTGTCGATCATCAGCAGCATGTCAGAACTCCCCATCCAGGCCGTCTTGCACTTGTTCGGCGGCGCGCAGCACGGCGCGCGCCTTGTTTTCGGTTTCCAGCCATTCCATCTCGGGCACCGAGTCGGCCACGATGCCGGCGGCGGCCTGCACGTACAGCATGCCGTCCTTGATCACGCCGGTGCGGATCGCGATCGCCACGTCCATCTCGCCGCCGAACGACAGGTAGCCGCAGGCGCCGCCGTAGATGCCGCGCTTGGAAATTTCCAACTCGTCGATCAGTTCCATCGCGCGCACTTTCGGCGCGCCGGTCAGCGTGCCGGCCGGGAAGGTGGCGCGCAGCACGTCCAGGTTCGACATGCCGTCCTTGAGCTTGCCCTCGACGTTCGAGACGATGTGCTGCACGTGCGAGTATTTCTCGATCACCATCTTGTCGGTGACCTTCACGCTGCCGATCTCGGAAATGCGGCCCAGGTCGTTGCGCGCCAGGTCGATCAGCATCACGTGCTCGGCGATCTCCTTCGGATCGGCCAGCAGTTCCTCGGCCAGTTGCGCATCCTTCTCGGGGGTAGCGCCGCGCGGGCGCGTGCCGGCGATCGGGCGCAGCGTGACCTTTTTCTCGCCATCGGGCAGGGTCTCGTTGCGCACCAGGATCTCGGGCGAGGCGCCGACGATCTGCATGTCGCCGAAATTATAGAAGTACATGTAGGGCGACGGGTTCAGCGAACGCAGCGCGCGGTACAGCGTGAGCGGCGAATCGACGTAGGGCTTGCGGATGCGCTGGCCGATCTGCACCTGCATCAGGTCGCCGGCCATGACCAGTTCCTTCGCCTTGGCCACGGCGGCCAGGTACGATTCCTTGTCGAAGTCGCGGATCGCCTCGGTGCGCACCGACGACGACGTGACCGGCGCATCGATGCCGCGGCGCAGCAGCGCCTTCAGGTCTTTCAGCCGCAGGCGCGCCTTCGAGAACGATTCGGGCTGCGTGGTATCGGCATACACGATCAGGTACAGCTTGCCGGAAAGGTTGTCGATGACGGCCAGTTCCTCGGTGACCATCAACTGGATGTCCGGCAGGCCCAGGTCATCCTTTTGCGCGCTGTTGGCTAGCTTCTTCTCGATGTGGCGTACGGTGTCGTAGCCGAAGTAGCCGGCCAGGCCACCGACGAAGCGGGGCATGCCGGGCCGCAGTGCGACCTTGAAACGGGCCTGGTACTGCTCGATGAATTCGAGGGGATTGCCGTCATGCGTCTCGATGACTTCGCCGCCCTTGACGATCTCGGTACGGGTACCGTGCGTGCGCAACAGCGTCCTGGCCGGCAGGCCGATGAACGAGTAGCGGCCGAAGCGCTCGCCGCCCACGACGGACTCCAGCAGGAACGTGTTCTTGCCGCTGTTCTGGCTCTGCGCCAGCTTCAGGTATAGCGAAAGCGGCGTTTCCAGGTCGGCGAATGCTTCCGCGATCAGGGGGATACGGTTATAGCCTTGCGTGGCCAGCGATTTGAATTCGAGTTCGGTCATGGTTCTCTCCAACCCGCCACGCGAACCCGTTCCGGGCATGATGGTAGCGGTGAGGTTTTAAAAACCTGCCGGGAGAGCGTGTAGTTGATCCGGTAGTGAATCCACTACGGGATTCACTGATTCACTACATCAGCTTTAGTACGTCAGCGATGATGGGTGGTCGCGCGCAGTCTCCGACGGCAGCAATCAATGTGGCCTAGTTTGCCAAGGATTGCCAGCGTCGCCACAGCCAGGCCTCGATCGATCCCTGGTGAGTAACGTTGTGTCTTTTATTGAGAAACATCGTTGATGACGAGCGGTTGGGTTATCAGTGCGGGTTTTTCAACGGATTGTGCGCGTTGATCAGCTCTGCAGCATGCAGCAGCGTGTCAACTATACCATCCGAATCCGTTTCGTGTATAGACTCGCCGTGGTTATAACCATAAGGCACCGTGAGCACCGGGCACCCGGCGGCGCGGGCCGCCTGCGCATCGTTCGACGAGTCGCCGATCGCCACCACCTGGTTCGGCGGCAGGCCGAAGTATTCGCACGCTTTCAGCAACGGCAGCGGATGCGGCTTTTTCTTCTCGAACGAATCGCCGCCATAGATCACCTCGAAATAACCGTCGAGCTCCTTCAGCTTCAGCAGGGGCAAGGCGAACGCGAGCGGCTTGTTGGTCACGCAGGCGAGGCGGATGCCGGCATTCTTCAGCTCCGTCAGGCCGGCGGCCACGTCGGGATACAGCGTGCTGTGGTGGCCGTTGATGGCGAGGTAGTGACGCTGGTAGGCATCCATCGCCGCGGCAAAGTGCTGCTCGACCGTGGCATCGTCATGATCGAGCGAGAGTACGCTGCGGATCAGGTTTTCCGAGCCCTTGCCGACCATGTTCTTGATCTGTTCGGCCGTGATGGCTTCCAGGCCCAGCTCTTCGCGCATGCGGTTGATGGCCACGTGGAAGTCCGGCACGGTGTCGAGCATCGTGCCGTCCAGGTCGATGATGGCGGCGCGCACGCCGGCCAGGGGGTGAGCTGCCGCCGTCATTTATACCCCCGCCAGCTGGCTGCGCATCGCGTCGATGACGGCCTTGTAGTCGGGCTGGCCGAAGATCGCCGAGCCCGCCACGAAGGTGTCCGCGCCGGCTTTCGCGGCGGCGGCGATGTTGTCGATCTTGATGCCGCCATCGACTTCCAGCAGGATGTCGCGGCCCGATTCGTCGATCAGGCGGCGCGCCTGTTCGATTTTCTTCAGCGCCTGGGGAATGAACGACTGGCCGCCGAAGCCCGGGTTCACCGACATGATGAGGATCATGTCGATCTTGTCCATCACGTGCTCCAGGTACGACAGCGGCGTGCCCGGGTTGAACACTAGGCCGGCCTTGCAGCCGTTATCGCGGATCAGCTGCAGCGTGCGGTCGATGTGCTCGGATGCCTCGGGGTGGAAGGTGATGATGTTCGCACCGGCCTTGGCGAAGTCGGGGATGATGCGGTCGACCGGCTTGACCATCAGGTGCACGTCGATCGGCACCTGCACGTGCGGGCGGATCGCCTGGCAGACCAGCGGGCCGATCGTGAGGTTCGGCACGTAGTGATTGTCCATCACGTCGAAGTGGATGATGTCGGCACCGGCGGCGACGACGTTTTTGACTTCCTCGCCCAGGCGGGCGAAGTCGGCGGACAGGATGCTGGGGGCGATACGGAAAGTTGTCATGACGGCGTGGCTTGGAAGAGTAGGCAAAAAATCAGCCGCTATTTTACGCTGCCGTCAGGTATTCTGCGGAGCGCACCTTGCATGTGTGCGGGATTTGGGGTGCAATGTGAAACTCTATTAATAAAACGCTACATTTGAAATTTCAGCACATTTTTTGAAGTTTCAGCACTTTTTTGAAGTTTCAGCACATTGCCCAGCAATAAAGGAATACCGATGGCCCAATATGAATTCGCCGTGTCGGTCAGGACCCAGTTCCTGCCCGAGCAGTCCGACCCCGATCGCACCAATTTCGTGTTCACTTACTCGATCACGATCCAGAACACCGGGAAGGTCGCGGCACAGCTGATTTCGCGCCACTGGATCATCACCGACGCCAACAATCACGTGCAGGAAGTGCGCGGCCTCGGCGTGGTGGGGCACCAGCCGCTACTGCAGCCGGGCGAACAGTTCGAATACACCAGCGGCACGGCGCTGCAGACACCGCAGGGCTCGATGGTGGGGGAATATTTCTGCGTGGCCGAGGATGGCCACCAGTTCGAAGTGAAGATCCCGGAGTTCGTGCTGACGCTGCCGCACTCGCTGCACTGACCAGCGTTACTTGCCTTCGGTTGTCCTGCCGTTATTATCTCCGTTATTTTCAGGCTGGTCCGGCCGCTTGGCCGGCGGCGTCTTTTTCTTGCCCGGCATCGTCCACCAGACGATAAAGACGAACAGGAACAGCGCCACAAGTGCCTCGACCATCAGAATCCACATAGTGCCTCCATGATTTTTGTACGCCGTAGTCTACCCTCTAATATCCGTGCATTGGGTGTTGCCGCCGCGCTGGCCGCCATGCTGGCCGGTTGCGTGACGCCGCCCGCACCCCGGCAGCCTGCTCAGCCGATCCCGCAGCCGGACACTCAGCCGCCCGTGCCGCCAGTACAACCGGGCACACCGGTGCCGCCAT
>DASVVD010001022.1:0-6603 GCA_036386715.1 Pseudoduganella sp. | reverse complement strand
GGAGAACTGGTGTGGCGGGAACGGCAATATCGCATGGCGCTGATGCTCGATGCGCTGCCGGTGCCGGGCTGGCTGCCACTGGTGTCGAAGCTGCTTGCACTCGTGGCGCTGCAGGCGCTGCTGCTGCTACTGGTGATGCTGTGCGGGATGTCGGTGCAGGTGTTCCGCGGCTACTTCCATCTCGACCCGGTGCAATACCTGCACACGCTCTATGCCGTGCAGTTGCCACTGTATGCGCTGCTGGCGGTGCTGGCCATCGCGGTGCAGGTGCTGGTCGGCCACAAATACGCGGCGTTCTTCCTGATGATCCTGTACTACGTGGCCACGATCGCAATGACCACGGTGGGATTCAACCATCCGATGGTGCTGTATGCATGGACACCCCCGATGCGCTATTCGGACATGAACGGTTACGGCCACTACCTGGTGCGCGAACACTGGTATGTGCTGTACTGGGCGGGCGCCGCGCTGATGCTGGCAGTGGCCACGCGCGTATTCTGGCCGCGCGGCGCGAACGACGAATGGCGCATCCGCGTGCAGCTGGCGCGCCGCGCGCTGACCATGCCGGTGCTGGCCGGCTTCGCTCTCGGCCTGGCAGTGATGACGGGCGCCGGCGCGATCGTGTACTACAACCTGAACGTGGCGAACAGGTTCCAGTCGCCATTCCGGCTGGATGCGGATCGTGCGGACTATGAGCGCAAGTACAAGGCCACGGCTGGCCTGGCGCAGCCGCGCATCACCGACGTCAGGCTGCATGTGGAAATCATGCCGGGGCAACGCCGGCTGCTCGTCAAGGGCCGCTACCTGCTGGCCAACCGCGGCGGCGCGCCGCTGACCGCGATCGACGTGAGCACCGATCCGCAGGCCGACCTGCGCCCCCTGCGCTTCGGCACCGCCAGCCGAGTCACCCTGGCAGACCGCGAACTGGGGTTCTATCGCCATACGCTGGCGCAGCCGCTGGCACCCGGCGCCACGCTGGCGCTGGAGTTTGAAATGTCGTATGCGCCGAACGGTTTTTTCGGCCTCGGCAAGGATACCCCGGTGCTTGCCAACGGCACCTTCTTCAACAACACGATCCTGCCCCACATCGGCTACCAGCGCGACCGAGAACTGACCGACCCGCGCGACCGCAAGCGGCATGGCCTGCCGGCGCAGGAACGGGCGCTGCCGCGCGACGACCCGAAAGGGCTGGCCAACAACATGCTGGGCAGCGATGCCGACTGGGTAACGTTCGATGCCGTGATCGGCACGGATGCCGACCAGACCGCGATCGCGCCCGGCACGCTGGAAAAGGAGTGGACGAAAAATGGCCGCCGCTGGTTCCACTACCGGATGGACAAGCCGATCCTCAATTTCTATTCGTTCCAGTCGGCGCGCTACGTGGTCAGGCACGACTGGTGGCAGGACGTGGGCATCGAGATCTATTACCACCCGGGCCACGAAGTCAACCTGGATCGCATGGTAAAAGGTGCGAAGGACGGGCTCGACTACTACACGCGCAATTTCGGCCCGTACCAGCACAAGATCCTGCGCATCGTGGAATTCCCCCGCTACCAGTCCCACGCGCAGTCCTATCCGAACACGGTGCCGTTCTCGGAAGGCATGGGCTTCATCGCCGAAGTGGACGACCGCAACCCGAAGGACATCGATTACCCCTACTACGTGACGGCACACGAAGTGGCGCACCAGTGGTGGGGCCACCAGCTGGTGGGCGGCAATACGCGCGGCGCCACGGTACTGTCCGAAACGCTGGCCGAATACTCGGCGCTGATGGTCATGAAGCGCACGTTCGGCCCGGACCGCATGCGCCGCTTCCTGCGCCATGACCTGGACATGTACCTGCATGGCCGTGCCATGGAAAACCGCAGGGAGCTGCCGCTGGCGGACAACGAGGACCAGGACTACATCCACTACCGCAAGGGTAGCCTGGCCATGTACCAGCTGCAGGATGTGATCGGCGAAGACCGCGTCAATGCCGTGCTGCGCGGCATGCTGAAGCAATATGCCTACCGTGGCGATCCGTATCCGAGCGTGACGGCGCTGGTCGATGGCCTGCGCGCCGTGGTACCGCCGGCCCAGGCCTACCTGATCGACGACCTGTTCAACGCGATCGTCCTGTACGACAATCGCGCGCTGGCGGCCACCGCGCAGCGCCGCCGGGATGGCCGCTATGACGTGCAATTGACGGTGCATGCGGCAAAGCTGCGCGCGGACGAACTGGGCGCGGAGCAGGAAACCCGGCTGGCGGACCTGATCGACATCGGCGTCGACGGCAAGGATGGCAAGCCGCTGCTGCGCGAACGCCGGCTCATCGACCGCCGCGAAACCACGCTGACGCTGGTCGTCAATGGCCGCCCGGCACGTGCCGGCATCGATCCGGACAACAAGCTGATCGACCGCAAGCCCGACGACAACATGGTGGCAGTGGAGATGGCACAGCCCTGACGGACCCTCGCGCTGGCGCCTTGCCGTGTCATCGGTCACCGCCGCCGTGTATCGTTAAGCTGCGAACAGACCCGCGGTAAAACGGCCGCTATGCTGATGGCTGACTTTCACACAGGAGCCGGCAATGGGATTCGATCTCGGTAATCTGCTACAGCAGTACATCGGCGGGGCCATCGACCCCGCCCGCGCGGAACAGGATTTTCCGCAGGCGGCGCAAAACGCGCCACGCGCTTCAGTGGCGCAAGGCGTCACCGAAGCACTCCGTTCCGACCAGACACCGCCATTCGCGCAGATGGTGAGCCAGCTGTTCGGCCGCAGCGACCCGCAGCAGCGGGCCGGCATGCTGAACCAGCTGCTGTCCAGCGTGAGCCCGGCCATGCTGACGGCACTGGCCGGCGGCATCGGCAGCGTATTCGGCCAGAACGGCCAGCCGCAGGTGACGCCGGAGCAGGCCGAGAAAATCACGCCGCAGCAGGTGGAGGAAATCGCCAGCACGGCCGAACAGCACAATCCCGGCATCGTCGACCGCATCGGCGGCTTCTATGCCGAGCACCCGCAGCTGGTGCAGGCGCTGGGCGGCGCCGCGCTCGCGATCGTGCTCGGCAAGATCGCCCAGTCGCACCAGAACTGATTCATGCGCCTGCTTTACGCGCTAACCCACGCAGTTGCCCCACGCGGCTGCCCCACGCGGCTAATTAAGCAGGCAATTCAAGCTGCGCTTGAAGCAGGCGCTCACACAACCGATCCATTTTAAAGGAGTATTCCATGGGTATCCTCAGCAATATCTTCCACAAGATTTTCCCCTCCTCGCACCCGGCCGTAGCACAGCAAAAACAGGGCCCGGCAGCGGCGGCGCAACCGCAAGCGGCCCCTGCCCCTGCCGCACCGGCCTCGCCCGCCACCGCGACCGCCGCGCAATCTCCCGCCGCCCCGGCACAACCGGCCGCGCTGTCCGAAGTGGACGTGGAATCGATCCTGAATGGCAAGGCGCAGCAGGCGGGCCAGCCGCTGAACTGGCGCACGTCGATCGTCGACCTGCTGAAACTGCTGGACCTGGACAGCAGCCTGCAATCGCGCAAGGAGCTCGCGCAAGAGCTGAACTACAGCGGCGACACCGGCGATTCCGCGACGATGAATGTGTGGCTGCACCGGCAGGTGATGAACAAGCTGGCCGCCAACGGCGGCAAGGTTCCGGCCGATTTGAAGGACTGATCGCGCCCGCTGGGGTCTGTCCCCGTCCACTGGGGTCTGTCCCCGTCAGTTGTTGACCTGAAGCCTTGTGGCAAGTTTCAAACGAGGGGACCGGCCCCGGTTTTTTGCTTGCATTTTTGCGGCGCTGCCGGAAACCGGGTCAGTCCCTCAGGAAGCCAGCGGCAAGCACCATAACTTACCGGGGGCAGACCTGCTCGCGGCCTCAAGCGGCCAGCCGCGGCGCCGTGCGTGGCGCCCCCCGCCCCTCTTCCACCTTGAACACGGCCACCACGGCCGCCAGCGCCTCCGCCTGCTGCCGCATCGATGCGGCGGCGGCGGCGGCCTCTTCGACCAGCGCGGCGTTCTGCTGCGTTACGCCGTCCATGTCGGCGATGGCATGGTTCACCTGCTCGATACCTGTGCTTTGCTCCTCGCTTGCGGTGGTGATCTCGCCCATGATGTCGGTCACGCGATGAATGCTCTGCACTACCTCGGCCATGGTGGCCCCGGCCTGTTCGACCAGCTTGCTGCCCGCGTCGACCTTGCCGACCGAATCGCCGATCAGCGCCTTGATTTCCCTGGCTGCGGCCGCCGAGCGCTGCGCCAGGTTGCGCACCTCGCCCGCCACCACGGCAAAGCCGCGGCCCTGCTCGCCGGCGCGTGCCGCCTCGACAGCGGCGTTCAGCGCCAGGATATTGGTCTGGAACGCGATGCCGTCGATGACCGAAATGATGTCGACGATTTTCCTGGCCGATGCATTGATCGATGCCATCGTCTCGACGACCTGGCCGACCACGGCGCCGCCGCGCACGGCGACTTCCGATGCATTGGCGGCAAGCTGGTTTGCCTGGCGGGCATTGTCCGCATTCTGCCGCACCGTCGAGGTCAGTTCTTCCATCGACGACGCCGTTTCTTCCAGGGCGCCGGCCTGCTGTTCGGTGCGCGCCGACAGATCCATGTTGCCGGCCGCGATCTGGCTTGATGCGCTTGTCATGTGCTCGGTGCCGCTGCGCACCTGGCCGACGATGTGGGCCAGCCCGTCGTTCATCGTCTTGAGGGAGCTCAGCAGGCGGCCCGTCTCGTCGTTCGACGTCACCACGATGTCGCTGCGCAGGTCGTTGCTGGCAACGCTGCATGCGATCTCGACGGCACGGTTCAGCGGCACCACGATGCCGCGGGTCAGCCACCATGCGCAGAACGCGCCCAGCGCCAGCACGGCCGCGCCGCAGGCGATCAGGAGGCGCCGGTTGGCATGGAACAGCTCATCGATGCGTGCCGCTTCCGCGTCGATTGCCTTGCGCTGCACTTCGAGCAGCGCATTCAGGGCAGCCTGGTAAGCCTTGCCGTCAGGTTGGAACGTGCTCATCAACACGGCTTCAGCTTCGTCCAGATTGCCTGCTTTTTTCAATGCCAGGACCGTATCGCGCGACTTGATATAACGCTTGCGGGCGGCGCCGATGTTATCGAATGCCGTGCGTTCCGCCGGCGTGGTCAGCAATGCTTCGACCTTCTTTTGCAAGCCGTTGATCTCTTGCGTGGAAGCGGCGAGATCGTCGCCGAAGAACGCGCCCAGCGATGGATCGGTGCTTTTTGCAATCGCCGACGTGCGGCGCACGCTGGTATGGATCAACCGGTACCAGTCGCCGACCATCCGTTCCTTGGCAAGCGGTTCACGCATCATTTCCTGCGTTGCTTGGGCCACGCCCTGCATGTGAAAGATGCCGAACGCTGTCATCAGGGTCGTCAGGGCCAGCACGAGAGCAAAGCCCCCGGCAAGGCGGGTGCCGATAGTCAGATTTTTCATGGAGAAAGGGCGCGAACGGCGCAAGAGGGTTGCCTGAAAAAACGGCAGTCTAGCACAGAGACAATTTGCTGCAAAGCAATAAATGTAGCTGTCGCGTGTTGGCCATAGGGGCCCCTACAGCATTGAGGAGAGCCTGGACGCGCCTGCCAGGCCATTTGCAGGGGCGTCTGGAAATGGAGGTCGGCAATAAAAAACGGGACCGCGCGGGCCCCGTTTTATTCGCCTTGTTAGCTTCAGCGAAAGTCTTACTCTGTTGCCACGGCTTTCTTGGCGGCGGCCTTTTTGGCCGGCGCTTTCTTCGCGGCGGTGCTTTTCGCTGCTGTCTTGGTCGCCGCAGCCTTCTTCGCCGCCGGCTTTTTCGCCGGTGCCGCTGCTTCGTCCGCCGCCGCTACGGCGCCTTCCGGCGCAGCCGCGGCCTTGCCCTTCGCGGCCGGCTTTTCCTTGCGCGGTTCGAATTCAAAGCTGATCTTGCCGTCCTTGCCACGCACCAGGAAGGCCTTGAATGGGCGCCGGGTACGCTGCGATACAAAGCCCGGCAGCAGGTCGGTCTTGCCTTCGTTGAGCAGCTTGGCCATTTGCTCCGGCAGGATTTCCTGCTGCAGGATGATGCGGCCGCTGCGGAAGTCGCATGTTTTCGGCTTGGCGACGCTGTGTTCGCACACATAGGCCAGGCCCATTTCGTAGACGCCACCGGCGCACTTCGGGCAAGGGCCGAGTACGGTCTGGCCCGTGAAGTCCACGCCTTCGCCATCCTCGCCCTCTTCATCGTTCTGGCCGAAGTCGAATTCGAGCTTGTAGTTGTTGATGTCCTCGTCGCGTGCAATGCGCAGGATCGCGGCAAACGGGCGGCCCATCTTCGAACGGAAGCCCTGCAGCGGTCCGATGGTGCGGTTCGTCAGCAGCTCCTCCACTTCGGCGATTTCGAACTGCCGGCTGCCTGGCGTCTTGCCCATCGAAAATTCGCACTTGGTGCAGGCAAAGCGGCGGTAGTTTTCCTTGACGACGCTGCCGCAGTTCGGGCAGGGCGCGTTCAGGGTGGCATAATCGCCGGGGATCGTGACGTTGTCGTATTCCTTGGCGCGCTTGACGATGATCTGCGCCATCTGCGCGATCTCGCGCATGAATTCCTCGCGGCTCATGCGGCCGCGCTCCATCTGCGCGAG
>DASVVD010001021.1:0-6192 GCA_036386715.1 Pseudoduganella sp. | reverse complement strand
GATGCAAAACCTGGCCCAGGCTGCGGAGCGCGCGGAGCAACCGGACGTTGCCATGATGGCGTACCGGCGCATGTTGGCACTGGCCCCGGAACACCGCGCAGCGCGCCAGCAGCTGAACCGCTTGGCCGACGGTCGGCTTGGCCAGTGCATGCTGGAGATCGAATCGCTTGCCGACAATTTCACGGTATATCACCGCCGCCCGGTGCATGCTGCCGGTTATTGGCTGCGAGCAGATGCGATGCCTTCCGAAAGCATTGCCATCGTCCTGCAAGGTCCGCTGCTCGATTACCAGGACTTCACGCTGGAAACTGTCAGGCTGTACCGTACTATTTTCCCGTTTGCAGCGGTGATCGTTTCAACCTGGGACGATACGCCACCTGGCGCCATTTCCACGCTGCAGGCGGCGGGTGCGCAAACCGTACTGAGTCCCAAACCTGCATTCGCCGGCTTCAAGAACGTTAATCTGCAACTGCATTCCACGATGGCTGGCCTGAAGCTGGCGCACGGCAACCATTGCCGCTATGTGCTGAAGAGCCGCACTGATTACCGCATCTACAATCCCCGCTTTTTCCTCGACGCCCTCGACCTGGTCGAAACCTTCCCGCTTCCTCCGCACGCAGCGGCGCTGCAACAACACCGTCTGCTGACATTCAGCGACCTGAATCGGTACGCGATCTACGCGATCTACGATCGCAACATGTTCGGCACGGTCGATGACATGCTCGCCTACTGGAACGCGCCGCACGACATGCGCCCCGATCCGGAACGCCTCGATTCGCTGCGCGACATCGCGCGGTTCGGCGCCGCCGAAACCTATATGCTGACGCGATTCATGGCGCGCCTTGGCCGCCCGCTGCAGTGGAACCTGGCGGACCATTGGCAGATATTGCGAGACCACTTTGTTGTGATGGACCAGGCAGCCGCGGATTTTTACTGGTGCAAATATGAGCGATTCCGGGCCATTTCCCGCTACCTGCAATACGAATACAACAGTAATATCCAGCCATTTGGATTCGCCGACTGGCTGCGCCTCTACCACGGCAAACGAATAGCCATTGCCGACGACCGGATCATCGACCGTCCGCATGCCGCGCTGATCGATGACCTGCTTGCAGAGGCAAAAAACGCAGAACAACCCTGACAAACAACCATGCAAATATTTAAACACAGCGACATGATCAAAGGCTGGTTCGTCGGCGATTTCAAGCCGACCGCCTTTGCCACGAACGCGGCCGAAGTGGCGGTCAAAAATTACCGCGCGGGCGACCATGAAGGCCTGCACCATCACAAGATCGCACATGAGATCACGATGATCCAGTCCGGCCGGGTGCGCATGAACAGCCAGGAATACGGTGCCGGCGATGTTATTGTCATCGCGCCGAACGAGGCTACCGATTTTCTTGCACTCGATGACACGGTCACGGTGGTGGTCAAGGTGCCTGGTGCACTCGACGACAAATACCTGGGAGAAGCGGCATGCTGAATATCGTGATACCAATGGCCGGCCACGGCAGCCGCTTTGCCAAGGCTGGCTATACCATGCCAAAGCCGCTGATCCCGATGGGCAGCCAGAGCATGATCGAGGTAGTGATCGACAACCTGCGGCCGAGCCAGCCGCACCAGTTCACGTTCATCTGCCAGCGCGCGCATGTGACGGCGCATGGGCTCGACCGCCACCTGGAGCAGATCGCACCGGGCTGCCATATCGTGCCGATCGATGGTGTCACCGAAGGCGCCGCCTGCACGGTGCTGCTGGCACGCCAGTATATCGACAACGCGGCGCCGCTGATGATCGCCAACTGCGACCAGTACGTGGATATGTCGATCGACGACTACCTGGCGGCGATGGCGGAACGCGGCCTGGATGGCCTGATCATGACGATGACGGCCAACGACCCGAAATGGTCATTCGTGCGCCTGGACGACACTGACCGGATCACCGAGGTGGTCGAAAAGCAGGTGATCTCCAACGAAGCCACGGTGGGCATCTACAACTTTGCACGCGGCAGCGATTTCGTGGCGGCCGCCGATGCGATGATCGCCCGGGGCGAGCGCGTCAACGGCGAGTTCTATGTGGCACCGGTCTACAACGCGATGATCCGCGACGGCGCGCAGCTCGGTTATTACAATATCGGCGCCGATCGCGCAGGCATGTACGGCCTGGGCATTCCGGACGACCTCGATTACTTCATGCTGAACTGCTTCGACCGGCTGGTCGGCAAGCGCTGAACGGCAGCAGCCCGCCCTGCTGCTTTCAGCTTACTGCCGGAGGCGCTGCCCCTCGCACCTGGGCATGCACATCAAAGCCCGGCGGCACGGCGAGCAGCGCGTCGAACACGAGTTGCTGCGCGTCTGCCCCGGCGACGGTTTGCTCGAAGTAGCGTGGAATACCCCGCCAGACCATGGAATCGTAGAGCAGGCGCCCCATGCACTGGATTTCGCCGACCAGGCCGGCCTGCTGCAGCAGGATGTAGGTGAGGCTGTGGTCGATATGCGAGGAGATATGGAAATCCTCTCCCGCGCGGCTGCGCTGGAACATGTCGCCATAGATCGTTTTCATTACCCGCAATTCGCCTGCCAGCATGAAATCAGGCACCGCCAGCATGTTGGCGGCGTTCAGGTATTCGATCATCAGCCGGCCTGAACCAGGATGGACCTTATCGAGCTCGGCCGCCGCCAGATCCGGCCGCACGGCGATATCGCTGCGCAGGCGGAACACCAGGGCATCGCTCCCTGTTGCGCGCTCGATTTCGCACAGGCCCTGCCATGCCGAGTAATAAAACTTTTCCTTGTTGTTCGGAACGGCCCGGCCGACGAACATGCTCTCTTCTTTCAGCCCCGACTGGTCGACGATGACCAGGTTGTCGAACAGGCCGCTGTTGGCTTCCAGCCATGCCCGGTCCTCGTTCCAGCCGCTGTAGCAGATCTTGAAGCCGAGCGCGCGGAACGTGACCGACAGCGCGATGATGTTCTGTTCGCAGTTGAACGCGGCCCAGCTGCGCTTGCGTTCCACCGGATCGGGATAAAATCGCTGCACGATCAGGTTGGTGCCGACCGAGTTGAGGGGGCCGTGCAGCAGCAGCACCTTGGGTAGGGTCATTGCCAATCTCCTTGGTTCAGGGTTCGCGGATCGATTCGCTCATGGCCTTCGTGAGCGGCCACAGCAGGTACGACATGACCGTGCGCTCCCCGGTCACGATTTCCGCCGTCACCGTCATGCCCGGCAGCAGCCGCGAACCGGGTTCCATCCTGCGCAATTGGGTGTTGCCGTAATCGACCCGTGCCAGGTAATACGCATCCGTGCCCTGCCCCGCCGCCACCTGCTCGCGCTTGAAGGAATCCGAGCTGACGGTGCGCAGCTTGCCGTCGAGTGCGCCGTGCTTCTGGAACGGGAAGGCATCGAGCTTCAGGTGCACGGATGCGTTCGATCGGATATAGCCGATGTCGGCCGAATCGATCTCCACTTCCGCTTCCAGCTTCGCACCCAGCGGTACCAGCGTAAACATCGCTTCGGCCTCGCGCACGATGGAACCCTGCGACAGCTTGCCCATCTCCAGTACCACCGCATCGACGGGGGCCGTGACACGCACCATCTGGCGCCGCCGGTCGGCCTTGGTCAGCTGCTCGCTGATACTGTCGCGCTCGCGGGTCACGTTCAGCAGGTCCTCCAGCGATTTCTGCCGCCAGCCGCGGTTCAGCGCGGCGCGCTCTGCCTCGGCAGCGGCCAGCTCCCTGGCCAGTTCGAGGTCGCGGCTGCGACCGTTGATCAGGCTGCGTTCCACTTCGAGCCGGCGGTCGCGCGCTTCCAGCAACTGCAGCTTGGCACCGAAGTTTTCCGCCACCAGTTGCTGCTGCATCGCCTCGATCTGCGCCAGCGACTTCATGCGTTCAGCCAGCACGGCCTGGTCGCGCTTGTTGGTTTCGATCGTCGCCCGCAGGCGCTGCACGTTTTCATCCAGCCTGCGCTTCTGCGCCTCGATGTTGGCCTGGCGCTCCCCGGAAAGCTGGGCCTGCAGCGCGTTGTCGGCAACCGCGCTGGCGCCACTGCCGGTACTGGCCGGCGGCCGCGTGCCGGCCAGTTCGGCCTGCAGGCTGGCCACCTGCGTATCCAGGCTGACGAGGCGGTTGCGCAACTGCTGTTCATCGGCCTGGGTAAAGGTAGGGTCCAATTCTGCCAGCGCTTCGCCGGCCTTGACGACCTGCCCCACACGCACGTGCACGCGCTGCACGATCGATGTTTCCAGCGGCTGCACGACGATGTTCGCGGTAGGATTGACCAGCCGGCCATGGGCGGTGACCACGGTTTCCATTTTCGAGAAGCTGGCCCACAGGATGAACAGCACGAATGCCAGCACGAGCAGGTGCAGCGTCATGCGCACATAGCGCGGCAGCGGCGTGCGTTCGATCGCATCCGCGTCGGGCAGGAATTCGACCTCGGTATCTTCGCCCATGCGGCGCCTGGCCGAACGGCGTTCGCCCATCACAGGTGGCTTGTTTGCTGGTTCCATAGATGCTGGTAAGTGTCGCTGCGTGTCAGCAGCTCTTCATGGCGGCCGGCGTCGACCAGGCGGCCGCGCTGCATGACGAGAATGGAGTCCGCGTTGACGAGCGTGGACAGGCGGTGCGAAATCATCACGACCGTGCGGCCCACGGCGATCTTCGACAGGTTGCGGATGAAGATCGCTTCGCTTTCCGGATCGAGTGCGCTGGCCGCTTCGTCGAGGACCAGGATGCGTGGCTTGGCCAGCAGCGAGCGGGCGATCGACAGCCGCTGCTTCTGGCCGCCCGAAAGGTTCGAGGCATTCTCTTCCAGCATCGTGTCGTAGCCTGCCGGCATGCGCTCGATGAATTCGTCGGCGCCGGCCGCGGCAGCGGCTTCGGCGATTTCCTCGAACGTGGCATCGGGCTTGGTGATCAACAGGTTTTCCCGGATCGTGCCGCGGAACAGGAAATTCTCCTGCAATACCACGCCGATCTGGCGGCGCAGGTGCTGCAGTTCGATTTCGCGCGCATCGTAGCCGTCGAAGCGCACGATGCCTTCCTGCACCGCGTACAGCCCCTGGATCACTTTCGTCAGCGTGGTCTTGCCGGAGCCGCTGCGCCCCACGATGCCCACTACGGTGCCCGGTGTAATCGTGAAGCTGGTGCGGTCCAGCGCATTGACCTGCGAACCAGGGTAGCGGAATGTCACGTCTTCGAACTTGATCTCGCCGGTGAGCACCGGGCGCAGGCCGCCGGCGCCGGCACGGCCTTCCGGTGCGCGGTTCATCACTTCGCCGAGCATTTTCACAGACAGCGCGGTTTCCTGGTATTCGTTGATCAGGCCAACGATCGAGATCAGCGGTTGCGTGACGCGCTGCGACAGCATCTGGAAAGCGATCAGCGCGCCGATCGTCAGTGTGCCGTCGAACACGCCCTGGGCGCCCAGCACGATCAGCACCACCGGCAGCAGCTTGCCGAGGAAGTCGGTGACAGCGTTGCCGGTGATCGAGATCTGGCCGACCCGGAAGTGCATCGTGATCGCCTCTGCCGAGCGCTGGTCCCAGTCGCGGCGCTGGGCCGGCTCGATTGCCAGCGCCTTCACGGTGCGCATGCCGTGGATGGTTTCCACCAGCATCGCCTGGCGCATGCCTTCGGCGGTATACAGGGCGTTGAGGCGGCGCTGGAACGTTGGAATCATCGCCATCACGACGGCCGCGATCAGCGTCGCGAACAGCAGCACGACCATCGTCAGCTTGAACGAATATGAAAACAGGATCGGCAGGAACACCAGCAGCGACAGCAGGTCGAGCCCCGTGAAGAACAGCCGCCCCGTGAGGAAGCTGCGGATCTTTTCCAGTTGCTGCATGTGCCGCGTGATGATGCCGGCCGTGGTGGTCTCGAAGTAATCGATCGGCAACGACAGCAGGTGGGCAAAGGTGCGGCGCGTGAGCCGCATGTCGATCTTGTTGGAGGCGGCGAGGATCAGCACCTGCCGCAGGTAACCGAACAGCGCATCGAACACCAGGGCCAGCGTGATGCCGGCAGTCAGCACCCACAATGTACTGTAGCTCTGGTGCGTGAGCACCTTGTCGATCACGAGCTGGAAGAACATCGGCGATGCCAGGGCCAGCATCTGCATCACGATGGCGGCGATGAGGATGTCGCGGAAGGCCGTCTTCTGCTTCATCAGCTCGGGAATGAACCACTTCA
>DASVVD010001020.1:0-8501 GCA_036386715.1 Pseudoduganella sp. | reverse complement strand
GAGGATGTCCTCGGCCTGCGCATCGCGGCCATAGGCGATGTAGACGTCCGCCTCGGCCACCGGATCGACTTCGTTCATGTCGAGCTGGCTGGCGGAGGGCGCGAAATTCGAGTTGAACACGCTGTTGCTGGTATCCACGCTCTGGCCGCCCGGTTCGGCGAACAGCGACGGGCCCTGGGCGCCCGGTTCGACCGGCGCCACCACCGGCGTGCGCGGCGCCACGGCGGCCGGGCCGGCCTTGCGGCGGCGTGCCAGGATCAGTGCGGTACCGGCCAGGATGGCCGCCAGCGCGATGCCGAGCGCCTGGATATTGTCCTTCACGGCGTCCATGATGCCCGGTTCCATGTTGGCGGGCACCGGCGCGGGCGGCGCTGCCGCAGGCCTGGCCGGGGCTGGCGCGGCCGCGGGCGCCACGGGGGCCACGGGCTGCGGCGCCGCCGCGACAGGGGCGCCGCGGTTATCGAGCTCCTGCACGCCGGTGCCTTTCTGCGCTTCGGCGCCGGCCTGGCTCTTGACCGCCATCAGGTTCTCGAGATCGTTGACGTTTTTCTCGAGTTCCTTCACGCGCGCGGCGGCATCCGCCACCTGCTGGTCCTTGGCGATCTTGTCCTCGCTGCCGCCCTGCCCGGCCTTGCCGGCAGCTTCGCCCGCCTTCGACAGTTTCAGCCGGTCCTGGGCTTCGTTGACGGCATTCGGCCGTTCCTCGACTTTCGCGGTGATCTTGCCGCCGGCGCTTTGCTGCGGCTCGGGCGCCTGGGCCGGCGTGGCCGCCTCGACCTGGCCGGCCAGCCGGTTGCGGTAGGCATTGAAATCCGCCGCGTGCGCCACGACGATGCGGCGCGCCTCGGGCCGCCCGGTGGCGCGCACGGCGTCGGCACCCGGCACCGACAGGATCTTGCCGGACTTCAGGCGGTTCATGTTGTTGCCGGCGAACGCATCGGGGTTGGCGCGGTACAGCGCCACCAGCATCATGTCCAGCGATACGTCGACCGGCTTGACTTCGCTGGCGATGCCGGACAGCGTGTCGCCGCGCTTCACGCGCACGTCGTCGCTCTCCACGCGCCCGGCGGGCTGCCTGCTTGCCGGGCCAGCCTGTGTCGCGGCCGGCGCAGCGGGTTGTGCCCCGGCGGCCGGCGCGGCGGGCGCGCCGGCCTGCGTGGCGGCGCGATCGACCTCCACCGGCGCGGCCACCTGCGGCGCCTGCGCATTGCGCATCTCGGCCGGGTCCAGCAGGAAGGTGTATTCGCGCACCAGGCGCCCGTTGGCCCACGACAGCTCCAGCAGCATGTCGACGAACGGCTCGTTGACCGGCTGCGCCGACGTGACGCGGATGAAGCGGCGCCCCTCGCGCTGCTCGATGTCGAAACGCAGGTTCAGCAGCGCGGGGTTGAACTCGATATTGGCGGCCTTGAAGGCTTCGGCCGGCGCCAGCTTCGCCGCCAGGCCGGTCGCCTCCGCCGGCGTCACGGCCGTCAGCTCGATCTCGGCGCGCAGCGGCTGCCCCAAGGCGGACAGCACGGTAAGCTTGCCGAGGCCGGCGGCATGGGCCGCGGGCGGGACGGCCGCGCCGATGATGGCGCTGGCCAGTGCAGACAAAGCGAACGAAGCGACCCTGGAGCGTTTTTGTACGGGCATATTCTATGGTGTTAGGTTGGCAACGTGCGCCCGGGGCGCCCGCCGCGGGCATCCCAACATAACATCATGCCCGTGAGCATGCAAGCGCCGCCCCGGAGCGGGACGCCCGGGTGAACGGCCCGGTTCGCCCGGGGAGCGCACCGGCAGCACCTGCCGTGAGCGCGAGGCCGGCGCCGGGTATCGGCCAGGTAGCCGGTTCCGGGACCGGGCTGGCCACCCCGGCATCCGCGTGGACAGCGATATTCAGCATGGACGTGTCTGCCGTGCTGCCGGCATTCACGATTCCCAGCCAGGATTTCCAGCCAGGATTTCAAGCATGAACCTTGTCGAAATTGGCCGTATCGGGAATGCCCCGACTGGCGATACGATCGGGTGCAGCCCGTATCGTTGTATCTGAGCAACAATTCACGGATTACAAGCCGGACGAAAAAAAACCGGGCGCCCGGCCCGGTTTTTTCTTCCGACAGAGAGATGCCGGCTTACTTGTCCAGCACGATGCGCAGCATGCGGCGCAGCGGCTCGGCGGCGCCCCACAGCAGCTGGTCGCCGACGGTGAACGCGGAAATGTATTCCGGGCCCATCGACAGCTTGCGCACGCGGCCGACCGGGATCGTCAGGCTGCCGGTCACGGCAGCCGGGGTCAGGTCGCGCACCGACGCTTCGCGCGTGTTCGGCACGAAGTTCACCCACTGGTTGTCATTGGCGATGATGTCGTTGATCTCGTCCAGCGGCACGTCCTTGTTCAGCTTGATGGTCAGTGCCTGGGAATGGCAGCGCATCGCGCCGATGCGCACGCACAGGCCGTCGACCGGGATTTCCTTCGAGCCGAACGCTTCGCCGCGGCCGAGGATCTTGTTGGTCTCGGCGCCGGCCTTCCACTCTTCCTTCGACTGGCCGTTGTTCAGGTCCTTGTCGATCCACGGGATCAGGTTGCCGGCCAGCGGCACGCCGAACTGCTTGGTCTCGTCGGCGGACAGGCCATGCTGGGTGGCCAGCACCTGGCGGTCGATTTCCAGGATCGCGGCCGCCGGGTTGTCCAGCAGCGACTTGACCGAAGCGTTGATGGTGCCGAACTGCGTCAGCAGTTCGCGCATGTGCTGCGCGCCGCCGCCCGATGCGGCCTGGTACGTCATGGAGGTCATCCACTCGACCAGGTTGTTCTGGAACAGGCCGCCCAGGCCCATCAGCATGCACGACACGGTGCAGTTGCCGCCGATGAAGTTCTTCACGCCCTTCGTCATCGCATCCTTGATGACGTTCAGGTTGACCGGGTCCAGCACGATGACCGCATCCTTGTCCATGCGCAGCGTGGAAGCCGCGTCGATCCAGTAGCCGTTCCAGCCGGCCGCGCGCAGTTTCGGGAACACTTCGCTGGTGTAGTCGCCGCCCTGGCAGGAGATGATGATCTCGCAGCGTTTCAGGGCGTCGATATCGGTGGCGTCCTGCAGCGTGGTTTCGTTCTTTGCCATCGCCGGTGCCGCGCCGCCCGTGTTGGACGTCGAGAAGAACACCGGTTCGATGTGGTTGAAATCGCCCTCTTCCTGCATGCGCTGCATCAGGACCGAGCCCACCATGCCGCGCCAGCCTACCAGACCTACTAATTTCATTTTATTACCCTCGGAAGTTTTGGATGTTCTGATGGAACGCACCAGCGGCGCGTTCCGTGCACAAATTATTTTGCCAGCGCCTTGACGACCGCTTCGCCCATCTGTTCGGTGCTCACCTTCGTGGTGCCGGCTTCGAAGATGTCGGCCGTGCGCAGGCCCTGGGCCAGCACCGCCTTGACGGCGTTCTCGATGCGGTCGGCCTGTTCGGCACGGCCCAGCGAGTAGCGCAGCATCATCGCGGCCGACAGGATCGTGGCCAGCGGATTGGCAATGCCCTTGCCGGCGATGTCCGGCGCCGAGCCGTGCGACGGTTCGTACAGGCCCTTGTTGTTGGCGTCCAGCGAGGCCGATGGCAGCATGCCGATCGAGCCGGTCAGCATCGCGGCCGCGTCGGACAGGATATCGCCGAACATGTTACCGGTGACCATGACGTCGAATTTCTTCGGCGCGCGCACCAGCTGCATCGCGGCGTTGTCCACGTACATGTGATCCAGCGCGACGTCGGGATATTCCTTGTGCACGTCGGTGACGATGTCCTTCCAGAACTGGAAGGTTTCCAGCACGTTGGCCTTGTCGACGCTGGTCAGGCGCTTGTCGCGCTTCTGCGCGGCCTGGAACGCCACGTGGGCGATACGGCGGATTTCGCCTTCGGCATAGCGCATCGTGTCGAAGCCTTCGCGCTGGCCCTTGAACGGGCCGTCCGGGCATTCGCGCACGCCGCGCGGCTGGCCGAAGTAGATGTCGCCGGTCAGTTCGCGGATGATCAGGATGTCGAGGCCCGAGACCACTTCCGGCTTCAGCGTGGAGGCGCCGGCCAGTTCGGGATACAGGATCGCCGGACGCAGGTTGGCGAACAGGCCCAGGTTCTTGCGCAGGCCGAGAATGGCCTGTTCCGGGCGCAGCGGGCGCTCCAGCGTGTCGTACTTCCAGTCGCCCACGGCGCCGAACAGCACGGCATCGGCCGCTTTCGCCAGCGCCAGCGTGGCCTCGGGCAGCGGATGGCCGGCGGCTTCGTAGCCGGCGCCGCCGACCGGGGCGGTTTCCATGTCAAATTGTTCGTCGAGTGCCTCGAGCACCCGGACAGCCTGGGTGACGATCTCCGGGCCGATGCCGTCGCCCGGCAGGATTGCGATTTTCATGTTGATGTTTTACCCGTTTCTTCAGATCGAGTTGGCCAGCCAGGGCTGGCTCGCCAGATGACGCTCTTCGAACGCGCGGATGGAATCCGCATGGCGCAGCGTCAGGCCAATGTCGTCGAGGCCGTTCATCAGGCAGTATTTGCGGAAGGCGTCGACCTGGAAGGGATAGGAGATCTTGCCGTCCTGGGAGCGGATGAGTTGCTGGTCAAGGTCCACCACCAGGCGGTAGCCGGGGAAGGCCTTGACTTCGTCGAACAGATGATCGATCTGCGCTTCGGGTAATACGACCGGCAGCACGCCGTTCTTGAAACAGTTGTTGAAGAAGATATCGGCAAAGCTCGGCGCCAGGATGGCGCGGAAGCCATACTGCTCCAGCGCCCAAGGCGCGTGCTCGCGCGACGAACCGCAGCCGAAGTTCTTGCGGGTCAGCAGGATCGAGGCGCCCTGGTAGCGCGGCTGGTTCAGCACGAAATCCGGGTTCACCGGACGGCGCTCGTTGTCCATGCCGGGTTCGCCGTGGTCCAGGTAACGCCACTCGTCGAACAGGTTGGGCCCGAAGCCCGTGCGGCGGATCGATTTCAGGAACTGCTTCGGAATGATCGCGTCGGTATCGACGTTGGCGCGGTCGAGCGGGGCCACCAGGCCCTCGTAGATCGTAAATTTTTCCATGCTGCTCTTCTTGGTTGCACGGCACCTGGCCGTGCGGGGTTATTTTCTGCCGGCGCCTTCGACGACCTGGCCGACCTTCTGCACGTCCTTGCCGATGCCGGCAATGGTGTTGCAGCCGGTGAGGACGATGGTGGCGAGGGCGATGGCGAACAGGGTTTTCATGGTTCGGTGACTCTTAAAATGTGTCGAGAGGGTGATGGCAAGCCTGCCATCACCCGTTTCAGCGGATTGCGCGGACGTCGACGAAGTGGCCGGCGATGCCTGCCGCCGCCGCCATGGCGGGCGACACCAGGTGGGTACGCCCGCCCTGGCCCTGGCGGCCTTCGAAATTGCGGTTCGACGTCGAGGCGCAACGCTCGCCCGGATCGAGGCGGTCGGCGTTCATCGCCAGGCACATCGAGCAGCCCGGCTCGCGCCATTCGAAGCCGGCGGCCTTGAAGATCGTGTCCAGCCCCTCGCGTTCGGCCTGCTCCTTGACCAGGCCGGAGCCCGGCACCACCAGCGCCAGCTTCACGTTCGACGCGCGCTGCTTGCCGCGCACCACGGCGGCGGCGGCGCGCAGGTCTTCGATGCGCGAGTTGGTGCAGGAGCCGATGAACACCTTGTCGATGCGGATGTCCTCGATCGCCGTGTTCGGCTTGAGGTTCATGTAGACCAGCGCCTTTTCCATCGCGTCGCGCTTGACGGCATCCTTTTCCTGGTCCGGATCCGGCACGCGGCCGTCGATCGACACCACCATCTCGGGCGATGTGCCCCAGGTGACCTGTGGCGTGATGGTGGCCGCGTCGAGCGTGACGACCAGGTCGAATTTCGCACCCGGCTCGGTGTGCAGCGTGCGCCAGTAATCGACGGCGCGGTCCCAGTGCGGTCCCGCCGGCGCGAACGGACGGCCTTTCACATAGTCGATCGTGGTGTCGTCGACGCCGATCATGCCGGCGCGCGCGCCCGCCTCGATCGCCATGTTACAGACCGTCATGCGGCCTTCCATCGACAGTGCGCGGATCGCCGAACCGCCGAACTCGATCGCATAACCGGTGCCGCCGGCGGTGCCGATCTTGCCGATGATGGCCAGCACGATGTCCTTCGCGGTCACGCCGGCCGGCAGCGCGCCGTCGACCTGCACCAGCATCGATTTCGATTTTTTCGCCAGCAGCGTCTGCGTGGCGAGAACGTGCTCGACTTCCGAGGTGCCGATGCCGTGCGCCAGCGCGCCGAATGCGCCGTGGGTGGAGGTGTGCGAGTCGCCGCAGACGACCGTCATGCCCGGCAGCGTGGCGCCCTGCTCGGGGCCGATCACGTGCACGATGCCCTGGCGCCTGTCGTTCATGTTGAAGTAGGTGACGCCGTATTCCTTGGTGTTGCTGTCCAGCGTCTCGACCTGCAGGCGGGAAATGGGATCCTCGATGCCGTGCGAGCGATCGGTGGTGGGCACGTTGTGATCTGCCACGGCCAGGTTGGCCGACAGGCGCCACAACGGACGATTGGCGGCGCGCAGGCCGTCGAAAGCCTGCGGGCTGGTGACTTCATGCACGAGGTGGCGGTCGATATACAGGATGGCGGTGCCGTCTTCCTCGGTGCGCACCACATGCGATTCCCAGAGTTTGTCGTAAAGCGTCTTCATGATTGCTGCTTGCTGCCTGTGTGATGAAAGTTCCATTTTGATTATGCCACAGTTTGTGCGCTGCAAAACAAGCCGACTTTCCGCCTCGTGGGCCGCTGTCCCTTGCATTTTCCTGCTGCGCGCCTAGGGCGCCGGTGTTGCAAAAATGCTGCTGAAAAATCCGTGACTGCCGGCCTGGCCAGCTGCGTACTTTTCAGCAACATTTCTCAAAAAAAGGGTCCGGAGGGCAATGGCACAGCCATTACCCGCTTGCAGGCGAAGAGCAGCTCTTCGAAACCCCTGCCGTGCCCCCGATCCAATGCAATATTTTAGTCGTAAAAAAAGCCTGCGATGCGTCGCAGGCTTTTTTGGGTGACTTGCTTGGCAAATTTATGCTGCCAGGCGCACGCTGCTCCTGCAACCATCCATCAGGAACGACAGGCCCACGACGAGCACCAGGTCGCCTTCGGCCGAGCGCGCGGTACCGGTAACGCCTTCCACGGTGAGCGCCGTCATCGGCTTGATCACCAGGTCGGCGGTGCCGTCGACGGCGCCCACGGCAAGGATATACGGCTGCGGCGCATTGATGACGATGCCCACGCGCTCGGTCGACAGCTCGTAACCCAGCGCGCTGGCCAGCGAACGCACTGGCAGCGGCCGGCCCTGGTCTTTCAGCACGGGCGCGCCGCCCACTTCGGAGAAGGTTTCCGGCAGTTCCACCACGCGCTCGACGACCGCCATCGGCAGCGCCAGCAGCGCGCCCGAGGTCGACACCAGCATCGTCGGCACGATCGACAGCTCGATCGGCAGGCGGATCGCGAACTTGGTGCCCTTGCCCAGCGCAGATTCGATGTGGATCGCGCCGCGGTTTTTCTCCACGGCGGTCTTCACCACGTCCATGCCCACGCCGCGCCCGGACACCGACGATGCCACTTCCTTGGTCGAGAAGCCCGGCAGGAACACCAGCTGGTACGATTCGTCGTCGGTCATGTTCGCGGTCGGCGAGATCAGGCCCTTCTCGCCGGCCTTGCGGCGCAGCGCGATCGGGTCCATGCCCTTGCCGTCGTCCTGCAGCACGATCATCACGCTGTTCGCTTCCTGCCAGGCTTTCAGCAGGATGGTGGACTTCGGATTCTTGCCGCCGGCAATGCGGGCATCCGGACCTTCGACGCCATGGTCGAGCGCATTGCGCAACATGTGCACCAGCGGATCGTACAGGCTGTCGACGACGACACGGTCGACTTCCGTTTCCGCCCCTTCGATGACCAGTTCGACTTCCTTGCCCAGGTCCTTCGCCAGTTCGCGCACCAGGCGCGGGAACTTCTGGAACAGGCGGCCGACCGGCTGCATGCGCGTCGCCAGCGTGGCACGCTGCAGCTCGGCCGAGTAGCGCGAGGCGCGTTCCAGCGTTTCGGTCAGCGCCGACATCAGCGTGGCGGCCTGGCCCTCGAACTTGAACTGTTGCAGGCGCTCCAGCAGCACGGCGGCCTGGTTGGCGGCCTGGACCGATTCGCCGGCCACTTCCAGCAGCGCATCGAGCTTGACCGCATCGATACGGATGCTTTCTTCCTTGGCCGGCGCGGCGTGGGCCGGCTTGACTTCGTCGCGGCGCTCGACGCCATCCCATTTCTTGCCGGGCGCAGCATCGGCGGCCGGCGCGGCGGCGGGCGCCGGCGCGGCAGGTGCCGCGGCGGCAGGCGCCGCAGTGACAGGCGCAGCGACGGGTGCTGCCGCGGCCGCGGCCGCAGGCACGCCGGCCGGGCGGCTATAGGAACCCGGCGGCACCACTGCCTCGTACATCGATTCCCAGTCGAGACCATCGGTTGACGGTGCAGCTGCCGCGACCGGCGT
>DASVVD010001019.1:0-4411 GCA_036386715.1 Pseudoduganella sp. | reverse complement strand
CAAGAGTTGGGTGTAGTTTGAGTACAAACTGACCGACTATTGTGGGCAAGCCGCAAAAATCAGTCAGTAGTATGACTACGGCTCGGCGGCAATTATTCCCTAAACCGGGGTCAGACCCCAAATTCTGGAAATATTTCCTGGAACCCCGGACCTAGGCGGGAGAGGCCAGGCATCTCCCGCCACGCAGGCAAGGAGCATGCTTCTCGCCCCCTACCCCGCCTCCGAATTTTGAGCAACATTTCGTAAAATTGGGGTCTGACCCCGATTTTAGGCAATATTTCTGAAGCTTGGACGGGCAAATCAGCGCGAAGCGTCCGCCGCAGGGACATGCTCGGCGACGACCACCGTGCCGCCGGCGCGGAAGGCGCTGTTATAGGCCTCCAGCCCGCCATGCAGCGGCCGCGCCAGCGTGTAGCCATGGCCGTGCAGCTGCTTGGCGATGCTGGCGGCGGTGACGTCGTTCGGGCAGCTGCAGTACACCACAATGTGCCGGTCGCGCGGCAGTGCATCCAGCAGGCCGCGCAGGTTGCCATCCACCGGCAGCGCGCCCGGCACGGGCGGATCGAGCTGCCGCGCGGTGGCGCTGCGGGCATCCACCATCACCGGCTGCTGGCCGGCATCGAGCAGGTCGCGCAACTGGTCGACATTGATGCGCTCGGTCTGCATGGCGCGCTGGAAGCGGCGCCGTTCGATGTACTTGAACAGCACGAACAGCGCCAGCAGCGTGCCCAGCACGGCCAGCGCGGTGCCGCCCATGGTCGACAGCACTTCCAGCACTTCGTCGATGTTTTCGTTGAAATACACGCCGATCAGGATGCCGGTCAGGCTCCACAGCAGCCCGCCCAGCAGGCTGAACGACAGGAACACCACCAGCGGGGTGCCCAGCGCGCCGGCCATCGGCGGCGCGATCGTGTTGAAGCCGGGGATGAACTTGGCCACGACCATCGACTTCACGCCCCACTTCCTGAAATTGTCCTCGGTCTGGGTCACGCAGTAATCGGGCGACAGCGAGATGCGGCACAGCACCTTCAGGATGCGCTTGCCGTAGCGGCGCCCGGCGCTGAACCAGAACAGGTCGGCCATCACGCAGCCGCACAGCGCCACCGCCAGCACGGCCGCCAGCGGCGTGCCGCCGTTCATGGCCAGCGCGCCGGAGACGATCAGCACCGGGTAGGCAGGAATCGGCGCGCCCATCTGCTCGACCAGGACGACGATAAAGACGATCAGCACGCCGTATTCCTGCAACAGATAGATCAAGTTCGCCATAGTTCGCCCATCTTACTCCACGCCACGGGGAAACGCCGACAACAACCTGCGCGTGTAAGGGTGCTGCGGGTTGCGGTACAACTCGTCCGAATCGGCATACTCGACCACCGCGCCGCCGTGCATCACCATCACCCGGTCGGCGATGTATTTCACCACCGCCAGGTCGTGCGAGATGAAGATGTACGACAGGCCGAATTCGTCCTGCAGGTCCTGCAGCAGGTTCAGCACCTGCGCCTGCACCGAGACGTCCAGCGCCGACACCGATTCGTCGCAGACCAGGATTTCCGGCCGCATCGTCAGGCAGCGCGCGATGGCGATGCGCTGGCGCTGGCCGCCGCTGAACTCGTGCGGGTAGCGGTGGAATGCCTGCGCCGGCAGGCCGACGCGCTCCAGCAGCCCGTTGGCCATCGCCACCCGGGCGGCGTCATCGGCGCCGATGCCGTGCAGGCGCATCGGTTCGAGCAGGATCTGCCCCACCGTGAAGCGCGGGTTCAGCGACGCGTAGGGGTTCTGGAAAATGATCTGGATGCGCCGTTTGTAGGCGTGGTACTCGCGCGCCGGCATCGCCAGCAGGTCGCGCCCCTCGAACAGCGCGCTGCCGCCGCTGGCCTGGTGCAGGCGCAGCAGGGTCAGGCCCACGGTGGACTTGCCGGAGCCCGATTCGCCGACCACGCCCAGCGTTTTTCCGCGCGGCAGCTGGAACGACACATCCTTCACCGCCTGGAATTCGCGCTTGCCGAACAGCCCTTCCCGGGTCCAGAAGCTCTTGCACAGGTTGCGCACGTCGAGGATGATCTCGTCGTCCGGCGCATAACCGCGCGTGCGCTGCGGCAGCGCCCGTGCCTCCGCCTCCCCTTGCACGATGCCGTCCCGCGCCATGTAGTCGGCGATCACGGGCAGGCGCACCGGCCGCGCATCGAGCGACGGCCGGCAATGCAGCAGCGCCCGCGTGTACAGGTCGCGCGGCGCGCCCAGCACCTGGCGCGCCGTGCCGGCCTCGCGGATCTCGCCATGGCGCATCACGATCACGTGGTCGGCGATCTCGCCCACCAGCCCCAGGTCGTGCGTGATGAACAGCACCGCCATGCCCCGCTCGCGCTGCAGGCGGGCGATCAGCTCGATGATCTGCTTCTGGATCGTCACGTCCAGCGCGGTGGTCGGCTCGTCGGCGATCAGCAGTTTCGGTTCGCAGGCGATCGCCATGGCGATCATCACGCGCTGCTGCTGGCCGCCGGACATCTGGCCCGGATACGCATCGATCTTGCTGGCCGGATCGGCGATGCCCACCTCCGCCAGCAGTTCCAGCGTGCGGGCACGGGCCTGGCGCCGCGTCATGCCCAGGTGCCGGCGCAGCACCTCGCCCACCTGGAAACCCGCCGTGAACACGGGATTGAGCGACGACATCGGCTCCTGGAAGATCATGGCGATGTCGCGGCCGCACAGCGCGCGGCGCTCGTGCGCCGGCAGGCGCAGCACGTCGCGGCCGTCGAACATAATGCTGCCGGCCGGGTCGACCAGCGTGGTGTCCGCCGGCAGCAGCCCCATCACGGCCAGCGAGCTGACCGACTTGCCGCTGCCCGATTCGCCCACCAGCGCCACCGTGGCATTGCGCGGCACGTCGAACGAGACGCCTTTCACTGCCTCGGCCGTGTTGTGTTTGTCGATCCTGAAGGCGATGCGCAGGTCGCGCACAGCCAGCAGCGGCTCGCCAAGGCACACATTCACGGGCTGGTTCGGCATTTCACTCAAAGTGCATCCTCATTTCACCTTCGGATCGAGCGCATCGCGCAGCGCATCGGCAAACAGCGAGAACGCCGTGACCAGCACCGCCATCGCCGTGGCCGCAGCCGTCAGCTGCCACCATTTGCCCAGCAACAGCTCGTTCTGCGCCTCGTTCAGCATCGATCCCCATGACACCACGCCGGCCGGCACGCCGAAGCCGAGGAACGACAGGATCACTTCGGCCTTGATGAAGCCCACCACCAGGATCGACAACTGCACCAGCGCCACGTGGCTCACGTTGGGAAAGATGTGCACGAACATCCTGCGCCATGGCGAGGCGCCGATCGCCTGCGCCGCCAGCACGTATTCCCTGGCCTTGTGGCGGATGTATTCGGCGCGGATCAGCCGGTAGGGTCCGGTCCAGCCGGTCAGCCCCAGGATCAGCACGATGGTCGACACGCCCTTCGCCTGCAGCACCGCGGCCACCGTGAGGATCATCAGGATCGACGGGATCGACGTGAACACGCTGTACAGCCAGGTCAGCAGGTCGTCGACGATGCCGCCGAAATAGCCGGACAGCGCGCCGAGCAGCGTGCCGAGGCCGACCGCCAGGAAGGCGGCGACCAGGCCGATCACGATCGAGGTCTCGGCGCCCTTCACGGTTTTCCTGAGGATGTCGTGGCCCCACTTGTCGGCGCCGAACGGCAGCGTGGCCCGGCGCACGGGCGCCACGCCGCCATCGGGCAGCGCGGCGCGCAGGGTGGCGATGTCGGCGGCGAGCGGATCGAACGGGTTGGCCCGCGCCGGCATCGCCGGTGTAGCGGCAACGACTGCGGCCGGCGCCGCCGTTCCCAGGAACGATGGCGGCGCATAGTTCGCGCCCACTTCGCGCTCCCAGTCGGCGGCAACCAGGCCGGCGCCCGACAAGGCGATCAGCACCAGCCAGCCGGCGACCACGGCCAGTGCCGCCATCGCCAGCCGGTCGGCACGCAGCCGGCGCCAGGCCAGCGTCCACAGGCCGGCCGGGGTGGCGGTGGAAGTTGCGTGCATGCCGCTCATCCCGGCTGCACCCGCGGGTCGACCGCCCGGTACAGCAGGTCGGCCAGCAGGTTGAACACCATCGTGGCAAAAGCCACGTAGATGGTGATGGCCTTGATGACCGGGAAATCGCTGCGTTCGACCGCCAGGATCACCTCGCGCCCGATGCCGGGAATGCCGAAGAAGCGCTCGAGCAGGAAGGCGCCGATCAGCAGCGCCGGCAGGTTCGCCATGACGTGGGTGATGATCGGGATGGCCGCATTCCTCAGCACGTGGACCCAGACGATGCGCCGTTCACTCAAGCCCTTGGCGCGGGCAGTGCGCACGTAGTCCTGGCCGACCTCGTCCAGGACGAAGCTGCGGTACAGGCGCAGGGTCGGAGCAA
>DASVVD010001018.1:0-6880 GCA_036386715.1 Pseudoduganella sp. | reverse complement strand
TGAAGCAGGCGGCCATGCCGAATACAGCCTGACCGGCAGCGGCAACTGGAGCGCGTCGGTACCCGTCGCCGGCCAGGGCGCGAACATGATCCACGTGCGCCAGGTCGATGCGGCCGGCAACGCCAGCGGCACCACCAGCCTGGCCTTCACGCTCGATTCGCTCGCGCCGTCGGCACCGGTCGTCGCTCTGGCGGCCGACACCGGCAGCAGCAACGCCGACGGCATCACCAACAACGGCCAGGTGCGTGTCAGCGGCCTGGAAACCGGCGGCGCGGTCGGCTGGGAATATTCGCAGGACGGCGGCACCATCTGGCAAACCGGCGGTGCGATCGCCAGCGACGGCACGGCCAGCGTGACCATCACGGGCGACGGCGAGCATGCGTTGCTGGTGCGCCAGCGCGATATGGCGGGCAACACCAGCGCGCATGGCGCGCTGGTGTTCACGCTCGATACCGAAGTGCCGGTGCTCGCCTTCGATCACGTGGAAGAGTGGGTAACGGCCCCCAATATCACCGAGCTGGAAGAAGCCGACGCGATCTTCACATACGATGGCGAACTGGGCGCGGGCGATGTCGTCGAGTACAGCATCGATGGCGGTACCTGGGTTGTCGTGGATGCCGCCCAGATCGACACGGGCGCACACACGGTCACGCTGCTGGACATCGACCTTTCGGCCCGCTCCGCGGAACTCGACGTCCGCGTCACCGACGTTGCCGGCAACGTCGACACCATCGAAAACGTGATGGTCGAGCAGCCATACTTCGCGCCAATATTGGCCATCAGCTCGGGGGCCAACGGCATGACAGTCACCAGCCCGCTGGCCGGCGAACTTGGTTTTGAAACGCCGAACGGGGCCATGCTGCCGGTGAAGACTACCTCGAACAATACCATGATCGCTGCCGAATCACCGGTGGTGCTCGGCGCGCAGTCCGCGATCGTGGGCGGGCAACTGCGTGTCGCGAACCCCGAAATCGGATCGATCCGCAGCGAGTTGGACCTGGTTTACTGGCTTGGCACGAATGTGGCGGAAACGATCTCGATCGCCAACAACATGATGGGCTTCAGCGGCTGGGGGTTTGGCGGCAACGATAATATGACGGGAAGCAACGTGGCCGATACCCTGTATGGCGGTAACGGCAACGATACGCTGAACGGCGGCCTGGGCAACAACACACTGAGTGGCGGCGCGGGGGCGGATATCGTCAATATCGTCGCCGGCTCGAACCGGCTGCTGTTCGCCGGTGGCGAATCGACAGCGAGCACACTCGACGTCGTAACGTTCGCCGCCAACGCGGGGAGCAACACGCTTGCCCAGTCATTCTCGTTCGGCGTCGTCCCGACCAGGCTGTTTAGCGTCCTCAACGCCACGAACCCGGCCGGGGGAACGAGCGCCAACCTGGTGGCCGCGCTGGAGAGCGCGTACCAGGGCGCGGGCGGCGGCGCCGGCGCGGCGGGCCTCGTCCGCTTCGCCAACGGCGACAACTATCTGGTCTGCGATACGGGCACTGGCGTCATCGACACCGGCGATTACGTCGTCAAGCTGGTTGGCCACC
The DNA here is from genome assembly GCA_036386715.1 of Pseudoduganella sp. Classification (GTDB taxonomy): domain Bacteria; phylum Pseudomonadota; class Gammaproteobacteria; order Burkholderiales; family Burkholderiaceae_D; genus Rugamonas. The sequence continues at coordinate 5,327 of DASVVD010001018.1, read as the reverse complement.
TGGTCACCCCGACACTCAATGGCAGCGATATCGTGTTCCTTGCATGACGATTCCTGCGTGACGCGAAGGTGGCGCCGTCAGGGCTTGCCGGGTCGCGAGGCGGCGGGCATCGCAGCCGGTCCGGCCGGGCCGGCGAACGTGCCGGCCGGCTGGCGCGGCACGCGCGTCACCAGCCAGATGCCGCCGCACACCAGCAGCAGTGCGGCGAGGTTCTTCCATTCGAGGATGCTCTCGTCCAGGAACAGCGCCGACAGGCCGGCGCCGAACACCGGGATCAGGAAGGCAAACACGCTGACCGTGCCAACCGGGTTGTACTTGAGGAGCAGGCTCCACAACGTGAACGCGGTGGCCGACAGCAACGCCAGGTAGGCCAGCAGCACGGCCGGCATGAATGTCATGTTGCCGGCCGTGCCGCCTGCCGCGTAGCCGCCCACCAGCAGCGCCAGGCCGCCAATGGCCAGCTGCCAGGCGGTCATCACCATGGCATCCATGCCGCCCGATACCCCCTTGCCGTAGATCGAGGCGGCGGACAGCACGAACGCCGCGATCACGATGAATCCTTCGCCCTGCAGCGTGAACGCGACGGCGAACGGGCCGGCGCCCACGTTCACCGCCAGCACGCCCGCGAAGCCGAGCAGGCAGCCGGCCGCCTTGCGCGGCGACAGCCTGTCGTTGTGATAGATGAAGTGCGCCAGCAGCACGCTGAAGAAAGTGGTGGTGGCATTCAGGATCGAGGCCTGCACGCCGGTGGTATAGGCCAGGCCGATGTAGAAGAACACGTATTGCAGGCCGGTCTGCGCCAGGCCCAGCACCGCCAGCTGGCGCACCTGGCGCCCGCCGAGCCGGAAAACCGGCTTGCGCAGCACGATCGCCAGCACCACCAGGCACAGGCCGGCAAGCAGGAAGCGGTAGCCGGCGAAAACCAGTTTCGACGCCACGTCGTGCCGGGCGATGCCCAGCAATTCATAGCCGGTCTTGATCGACGGGTACGAGCTGCCCCACAGCAGGCAGCACAGCGTCGCCACTGCAAGCACCACCCCTGGCCGGGAAAAAAGCGGGCGGGCGTCGTTGGTCAAGTCTGGGTTCATCGGGAAGGAGCAAGGTCGGCAAACCCGCGATGATACGGGACATTCGCGTATCCCGCAGGCCACGCTCCCGGCCGCGCTGGCGGGCATGTGTATAATCGGCCGGAAGCGCCTCCAGCAAGCGCCGACCAGAATCAGACCACGCGAACCACGCGAACGTATGCAGACCAGGATCCACTCACCGCATCGCCGGCCCGGCCGCCCTCCGGCAGCCAGTTCGCCCCTGAACGAGGGATGCTTCGCTGCGCCTGCGGTTTCCATGGCGGCGCCTGGCCGCATGCTGTCGCCGTCCGTGCCTTCCCCGGCACCGTACCCGAAGGATCTGGCCCGGCTTCCCCGGGCTCGGTGAGGAACTTCCAGCGGCCGCAGGCCAGCCTGGCCTCCCGAGCCACCTCACTGCCACGAACTTCGCCCCCACGCGGGCGGAATTTTTCTACCGGCCCGGCCGGACGGCCGGCACCAATACCGCAGAGTTGATCATGAAACCGAAAATCGTCGTATCGTCGCTGGACATGGACCGCCTGGAAGCGCTGCTCGATGCGCTGCCCGCCACACAGGCACAGGCGCAGGGAGCATTATTGGAAGAACTGGCGCGCGCCGAAGTGGTGGAGCCGGAGGACATGCCGCCCGATGTCGTCACCATGAATTCGCGGGTGCGCTTCGTTCTCGACAATGCCGCGGACGAGTTCGATTTGTCGCTGGCCTACCCGAAGGACATGGATGGCAGCGCCGACAAGCTGTCGATCCTGACTCCCGTCGGCAATGCGCTGCTGGGCCTGAAGGTGGGCGACAGTATCGAATGGACGCGGCCGGATGGCGCGCCGTTCACGGTGGCGGTGCGGGGCATCGCCTGGCAGCCGGAGCGGGCCGGCGAGCTGCATCGCTGACACCGGCATGTGAATCGCGCGCCCCGGTGGCGCCTTGCCGATCAGCTCCGCTGGTGTGCCGGGAGGGCCGCATACCAGTCGGCATAAGGCGTGCCGGCGACCATGCGCCGGTTGAAATCCGGTGCGCCGTCGGTCCACCACACCGGCCCGCGCTCGCCCAGCGCACGCTTTGCCGCATCGACGGCCGCGCGCGCGCTGCGTTCCGCCGCGGCGTCGGCCGCCTTCCTGGCGGCACCGACCTGCCGGCGCGCCTGCATCAGCCGGTCGACGAGTTCCTGCCGTACTTCCGGCGGCAGGGCGGGATTGCTGGTACGCCAGAGCCGGCCCGCCACGACGAAATAGCGTCCGTCCGGCGTGCCGGGATATTTGTCGGTGTCAGGCATGGGAAGGGAGCACTGTGCATGGTGAAGTGGGCGAGTGTCCCACAACTTTCGGCGACGGCCTGCCCGGCAGGCGCCGGCGCCGGCATCCCGGGTTGCAAAACGCGGTCAAGACGCGATCAAAACGCAGGCAAGACACGGACAAGACTCGCTCAAGGCGCGGCTGGCGCCGCCCCGTAGTACACCGGAGCGCCATCGAACACCACCTCGATGCGGTCGAGCACGAACCCGGGATCGAGCGCATGCACGCGCAGCCTGTGCGCGCCCGGCGGCAAGGCCTGCAGCGGCAGCGTGCGCACGGCGCGGTTGGACAGCACGTTCTGCTTCCACTCGTCGCTGCGGCCGACCGTGCCGAAATCAAGCGTCACGGGCGCCTGGCCATCGAGCGAGACGGCGATGCGCAGCTTGCTGGCCGACGTCAGCGCGTGCACCGGCACGGCCACGATGTTCAGGCGGGCCTCGGCTTTCGTGTGGCTGTGGAATGCATACTCCAGCGCCGGCGCCCCGGACGGGTCGTCGCGCGACGGCAGCGCCAGGTCGGCGCGCTGCGCGGTCCCCAGGCTGCCCATCTCGACCGCTGTCCAGCCCGGTGCCGAGGCGGCACCGGCCGGCAGTGTGATGATCCTTTCCCGCTCGGTCGCGGTATCGGCACCGGGCGCCACCTGCACGCGGGCAGCCAGGCGCCTGTCGCCGCAACCGACCTGCAGGCCACCTGTTTCGCCCTTGCCGTCATACGTGACGGCGATACGCTGCTCGTAGCCGTTGGCGGCATCGAGCGTGCCGCCGGCAGGCGACAGGCGCAGGCCGGCCGGCACCTTGTCCGCCGACCAGCGCAGCGGCGCGGCCGCGTACTGGATCACCGTCAGGGTCTTTGTTTCGGGCACGCCACGTGTAAACCACAGCGCGCCGCCCTGCGCCGACAGCGGCGTGGGGAAGGCCAGGGCGCAATCGGTGTGGGAAGACCGGCCATACGAGGGGAATGACGGCTCGGCGAAGACGGGCAGGCGGCGCGGTGCCGCGTCCATCATGCCGCGCCATTTGCCGCCGGCCAGCGCGTTGTAGTGGGCAGTATCGGCGGCGATCGCTTCCTGCGCGGCCTTCGCCGCCGTGGCGTAGTGCTGCGCCGACGGGCGGCCCATGCGCGCATATTGCGCCGCCAGGTCCAGCTTGAGGATGCGCGCATTCAGGCTGGCGCTGGCGCGCACCGGGTACAGCACCAGCTGGAAGTAGGCGTCCTTGTGGTCAGCGGGCAGCGCCGCGCCGATCGCCTGGGCGCGCAGCGCCAGCGCTGCGTAGCGCTCGAGCCGCTGTTCGGCCTCCTCGCCACCCGATTGCAGGTAGTCGGCCTGCCGCGTCGGCGTGGTCGGCTCGGTCTGCGAGAAGCCCATGTACTCGGGTTTGCGCTCCCACGCCAGCGCGTAATAGTCGCGCATGATGCCGGCGATCGCGGCGGCATGTTCCGCGCCGAACTGCGCCGCGAACCAGGCCTCCATGTGCGCGGCGGCAGGGCGGTCGAGCTGGCGCTTGTCGAAGGCCGCGTCGAGGAAATACTGGGCCAGGTACTCGCCCGGCTTGATGTCGCCCACGTTCGCCACCCACACGCGGTCGGTCCCGGTGGCGATGGCGCGCTGCAGCTGGTCGCGCACCAGGCCCGGCGCCGTGGTGGCCAGCCACAGGTAATCGTGCGGCCGGCCCCAGTACGAGAGGTGGTAATACAGGCCGGTACCGCCTGCGCGCGCCGCCTCCTTCGGATTGCTGAGCTGGTGCAGGTAGCCGTAGTTATCGTCCGGCCAGATCAGCGTGATGTCGTCCGGCACCTGCAGCCCGCTGTTGTAGATGTCGAGCACCTCCTTGTAGACCGTGAGGGCCTGCGGGATCCGCGCCAGCGGCTTGCGGTGCGCGGCGGCGAGCAGGCCGCGCTGCACCCGGATGGCGTCGGCCACACCGCTGCGCGCTTCGTCGACCGTGCTGGCGCCTTCCATCGCCGAATCGTGCACGCCGCGGATACCCATTGAATAGAACGCTTCCGAACCGGTGGTTTCGTCGACCCGCTCGCTCCAGTAACGGGTGATCGCCTCGCGGTTGGTGAAGAAGTTGAAATCGCCGTCGCTCTTTTTCCATTCGCGCACGTTATTGCGCATCATCGGTTCCGCGTGCGAGGTGCCGACGATGATCGCGTAATCCTTGGCCACCTGCGCGTTGCCGGGAACTTGGTAGAACGGTTTCGTGGCATCGTGCATCGCCGGCCACACCAGGTTGGCCTTGAGGCGCCACAGCAGCTCGAAGATGCGCGCATAGGTGGCCGGGCCGATGTCCCCGGCCGGAGCGAAGGTCTTCGCCGCCCATGGCTGCAGGCCCCAGTCCTCGTCGTTCAGGAAGATGCCGCGGTAGCGCACCGAGGGCGCGTCCGACAGCATGTTCCCGCCGCGCACGGCGACGCGGTCGCGCACCGCCGGCTTGACGTCCGCCCACCATTCCCATGCCGAGACGCCCAGCTCGCGGGTCAGGTCGACCGTGCCGAAGACTGCGCCGCGCGTATCCGAACCGGCGATGACCAGCAGCCGCGTGCCGGGCCTTGCACGCGAGTCGATGGCCACGCGCTGGTACCGTTCCCACTGGCCCGCCAGCGCGGAAAATTCGAGGCCTTCGGCCCTGGCGATGTCACGCAGCAGCGGCGAATCGTGGCGGCCGATGACGATGCATGCTTCGGGACAGTCGGCTAACCGTGCTGCGCGCGCCGCATCCGCTCCGCTGACGGCGCGCAGGTCGCGCCGCAGCAGGTCGCCGGCAAGGCGCATCGTCGCGCTGTCTTCCGCCAGCACGGCGGCGTGCTGCAGGTCGAAATCGGCGGCCTGGGCAGGGGCGCCGAGCAGCAGGGAAACGCAAAGCGCGAGGCGGCTTTTATGGATATTCATGAATGGCAGGCAAAGTTGGGGCTGAACCGGAAGCGCGATTGCAGCTCGATCGCAGCGGCA
>DASVVD010001017.1:0-1976 GCA_036386715.1 Pseudoduganella sp. | reverse complement strand
TCCTGGCGCAGGCCTTCGTCCGTGAGGCGCAGCACGCGGTCGCAGCGGCGGGCCAGTTCGGGGTCATGGGTGACGATCACGAACGCCGTGCCCAGCGTGCGCGACAGTTCCAGCATCAGGTCGAAAATCTGCTCGGCCGTGCTGTGATCGAGGTTGCCGGTCGGCTCGTCGGCCAGCACGCAGGCCGGCTGGGTCACCAGGGCGCGGGCCAAGGCCACACGCTGCCGCTCGCCGCCCGACAGCTCACCGGGCACGTGCGTCACGCGCTTGGCCAGGTTCACGCGCGCCAGCATCTGCTGCGCCTGTTCCTGCGCCAGCGCGCGCTTGACGCGGCGGATCATCAGCGGCATCGCCACGTTGTCCAGCGCCGAAAACTCCGGCAGCAGGTGGTGGAACTGGTAGACGAAACCCAGTGCGGCGTTGCGCAGGTCGCCGCGCGCCGTTTCGGACAGCGTGGCGAAATCCTTGCCTTGCAAGGTGACGTTGCCGGTGGTCGGCGTATCGAGCCCGCCCAGCAGGTGCAGCAGCGTCGACTTGCCGGAGCCGGAGGCGCCGATGATCGCCACCCGCTCGCCGCGGTGCACTTCGAAATCGATGCCCTGCAAGACCGGCACCGAATAGCTGCCCTGCGTGAAGGTCTTGCCGAGGTTGCGGCAGGAAAGAACCAGGCTGTCACTCATAGCGCAATGCCTCCGCCGGCTTGACACGCGAGGCCCAGCGGCTCGGGTAGATGGTGGCCAGGAAGGCCAGCAGCACGGAGATCACGCCGATCTTCGTCACGTCCGGCCAGCGCATGTCGGACGGCACGGTGGTGATGTAATAGATATCCTTCGACAAGAACTGCACTCCCAATAAATGTTCGATAAACGGCACGATCACGTCGATGTTCTGCGCCACCAGCACGCCGCCGCCCACGCCGAGCGCGGTGCCGAGCAGGCCGACGAGCGCACCCTGGATGACAAAGATCTTCATGATCGAATTCGGCGAAGCGCCCAGCGTGCGCAGGATCGCGATGTCCGGCTGCTTGTCGGTCACCGTCATCACCAGCGTGGACACCAGGTTGAACGCGGCCACGGCGACGATCAGCGTGAGGATGATGAACATCATGCGCTTTTCGGTCTGCACGGCGGCGAACCAGTTGGCGTTCAGCTTCGACCAGTCGCGCACTTCCAGGTTGGCCGGCATGATTTTCTTCAGTTCCTCGGCCACCTGCGGCGCGCGGTGCATGTCCGCCAGCCGCAGGCGCAGGCCGGACGGCGCCGCCATGCGCAGCATGCGCTGGGCATCCTGCAGGTGGATGAAGGCCATGCCCGCGTCGAACTCCTGGTGCTGCGCCGAGAAGATGCCCACCACCGTGAACGAGCGCATGCGCGGCACCAGGCCGGCCGGCGTGACCGTGCCCTGCGGCAGCACCATGGTGACTTTTTCGCCGATCCCGGCATTCAGCGAGCGGGCCAGGTCGATGCCCAGCACGATATTGAATTCGCCGGGCCGCAGCGCGGCGAAACTGCCCAGCTTGACCTGCTTCGCCACGCTCGACACGGCCGCTTCCTGTTCCGGCAGCACGCCGCGCACCATGGCCGGGCGCAGCGCCTCGTTGCCGTGCATCAGGCCGGCCTGCGTTTCGGAGAACGGCGCGGCGCCTTTCACTTCGGGATGGCGCAGCGCTTTTCGTGCTTCCTGCTGCCAGTCCGGCATGCCGCCGGCCTTGTCGAACACTTCCACGTGGGCCAGCACGGAGAGCATGCGGTCCGTCACGTCCTTCTGGAAGCCGTTCATCACGGAGAGGATGATGATCAGTGCGCCCACGCCCAGCGCGATGCCGGCCATCGAGATCAGCGAGATGAACGAAATGAAGCGGTTGCGGCCACCGCGCTTGCCGGCGCGGGTGTAGCGCAGGCCAACCAGCCATTCATAGGGTAGATTCTTCAGGAAGCTCATTGCTCACCATTCACATCGGGAGCCGGAGTGTGCCA
>DASVVD010001016.1:0-2383 GCA_036386715.1 Pseudoduganella sp. | reverse complement strand
CGGCGAGTTTCATGCGCAAGCCTTCACTTCGCGGCGCCGTCCATGGTTGAATTGCCGGCCCGGATCCGATGTGTCCGTGCAGCGACGGCACACAATGACCCAACCCTGGAAGGCCTGACCCGATGCGTTCGATCCTGATTTCCCGCCGCCGGCTGATGCTGGGCGCCGCCCTGGCCGGTACCGGACTCGCGCTGCCGGCGGTTGTGGCGGCCGCGGCCCGCACCAGCGAAAGCGGAAAACGCATCGACCGCAAATCGCTGGTCATGCGCCACAATCCGCAACTGGCCCGGGTCGATCCTTCGGCGCCGCTCATGCTGGGCAACGGGAACATCGGTTTTACGGCGGACATCACGGGCCTGCAGACTTTCAGCGAACCCTACACGAAGATCGCACCGTTCCTGACCGAAGCTCAGTGGGCCTGGCACAGCTTCCCGAATCCGCAGGGCTACACGGTCAGGGATACCCAGGTCGACATCGAAGTGAATGGCCGCACGCGCCGCTACGGTTACATCAGGGACTGGGCCGATGCGGCGAAGAACCCGGCGATGGCGTGGATCCGCGAAAATCCGCACCGTTTCTCGCTGGGCCGCCTGGCCCTGGATCTGCGCGCGAAGGACGGCTCGCCGGCCCGCTTCGCCGACATCGGCGAGACGCGCCAGGCGCTCGACCTGTGGACCGGCACGTTGACCAGCCGCTTCGTCTACGACGGCGAGGCGGTCACCGTGGTCACGCGCGTGCTGCCGGACCAGGACACGGTGTTCGCCGAAGTGACCTCCGCGCTCGTCAGGCAGGGGCGCCTGGCTGTCGCCGTGCGCTTCCCGGGCGTGTCCGGCAACCTGAACCCCGATCCGTCGGACTGGAGCAACCCCGGCGCGCACGCCACGACCGAACTGTCGCGCAAGGCCGGCGAGGTGCGCCTGAAACGGCAGATCGACGCCACCATCTACCATGCGGCGATCGGCGCGCCGGGGGCGACGATCGAACCAACCGGTGCTCATGCCTTCCGGGTCGCGTCATCGGGCGCAACGCTGTCGGTGATGGTGCAGTTTTCGCCGGAACCGGGCTTGCCGCTGCCCGCTCCGGCGGCGGCCGCGCAAGCCACGGCGCGACACTGGGCCGCTTACTGGAACGATGGCGGCATCGTCGATTTCTCGGGTTCGACCGACCCGCGCGCGAAGGAACTGGAGCGCCGGGTCATCCTGTCGCAGTACCTGATGGCGGTGAATGCCGCGGGCCGCTTCGCACCGCAGGAGGAGGGCCTGTTCTCGAACAGCTGGAACGGCAAGGCGCACCTGGAGATGCACCCGTGGCACGCGGCGCATTTCGCGCTGTGGGGCCGGCCGCAACTGCTCGAGAACAGCCTCGGCTGGTATGTCGGCTTCCTGCCGAAAGCCAAGGCCCGTGCCGCGGAGCAGGGCGTCAGGGGAGCGTGGTGGCCCAAGATGATCGGCCCGGATGGCGTGGACAGCCCGTCGAAGGTGTCGCCGTTCATCATGTGGCAGCAGCCGCACCCGATCTACATGAGCGAGCTGCTGTACCGGGCCAGCGCGGACGGCGGTGCGCGCGTGCTGCGGGCGTACGGCGAGCTGGTCGCGGAAACCGCCGACCTGCTGGCGTCGTTCGCGCAGCTGGACCAGGCGAGCGGCAAGTTCCGCCTGGGCCCGCCCATCATCCCGGTGCAGGAAAACTTCCCGCATGCGGGCACCTTCGATCCGGCCTTCGAAGTGGCCTACTACCGCTGGGGCATCGAGACCGCGCAGGCCTGGCGCGAACGCGCGGGCCAGAAACGCCGCGCCGACTGGGACGCGGCGCTGGCCCGATGGCCCGACCTGCCGCAACAGGATGGCCTGTACCTGCCGGTGCGCTCGGAGCCCGGCTTCTGGGACAAGGCGGCGGGCGCGTGCAGGGCGAACGCGCTGGAGGAAACCTGCCAGAACCGCGACCACATGTCCTTCCTGATGCCGCTGGGCTGGCTGCCGGGCCGTGATGTGGACCGGGCCACCATGCGCCGCACGCTCGACCGCATGAAACGCGACTGGGACCTGCGCCAGACCTGGGGCTGGGACTACCCGATGATGGCCATGACGGCGGCCCGGCTGGGTGCCCCGGAAGAGGCCATCGACTGGCTGTTTTTCGACGCCAAGAACAACCAGTTCGGCAGCAGCGGCATGACGCCGCGCGTGCACCTCGACGCCCACGCCGCCGCCTTCGTGCCGACGGCGACCGGGGCGGGGGCCCAGGCCGGCCCCGGGCCGGACGGGCCGGGCTACCAGCGCGCCGCGGAAACCTATTTCCCGTCGAACGGCGGCCTGCTGCTGGCGGTCGCGCTAATGGCGGGCGGCTGGGACGGCCAGGCCGGCAGCGCGCCGGGCTTCCCGAAAAC
>DASVVD010001015.1:0-4735 GCA_036386715.1 Pseudoduganella sp. | reverse complement strand
GATCTGCGTGTAATCGTCGGGAATCGTCGATTCGATCAGTTCGAGGTCGCTGGCCTCGGTGTGCACGAACTCGGGCAGCGTGCCGCCGTAGGCATCGTCGGCCACGCGCCGGATCTCCGCCGGCGGCGCGATCACGATGCGGATGCGGCAGCCGGTGCGGGTGCGCAGCTCGTCGATGTTGTGGATCGCCTGCGGTTCGGCGCTGGCCACCGTCAGCGTGTCGCGCACCTGGAACAGCGGCAGCACGTTCAGGCGGCGTGCCACGTCCTTGTCCAGCATTGCCAGCGCCGGCGGGTCGTACAGGCCGGCGCGCAGGTTGACATAGGGCAGGTTCAGCTGGTCGGCCAGCGCGCCGTACAGCGCCGCTTCGGAGATCCACTTGCGCTCGACCAGGATCAGGCCCATGCGCTTGCCGGTCTGTTCCTGCAGGCGCGCCGCTTCGGCCACCTGTTCGGCGGTGGCCGCGCCCCGTTCGACCAGGATGTCGCCCAGCTTGCTGCCCGCTTCGCGCATGCGCCGCGCCGGCACCGTGCGCGTGTCGAACGGCGGCAGCTGCTCCTGCAGGCCGGTGGCCAGCAGGATTTCCTGCAGCAGCGCGTTCGGATAGGCCAGCTTCAGCCAGCCGCCCAGTGCGGCCAGCCGTTCGGCCATGTCGGCCATCATGCCCAGCGCGCGGCCGCACAGCTGCGGCACCTTGCCCAGGTCGACCACGATCGACACCTGGTGCTGGCCGATGCATTCGTTCAGCGCAGCCTGCAGCGCGCGCACCGCCTCGTCGGCGACCAGCGCGGTCACCGGGGCGAGGTAGGTCATCGCGCCGATGCGGCTGCGGGTGATCGTGTCCCCGGCGGTGCCGTGCGCTGTCATGCCGGGGCAACCTCGGCCGGCTTGTCGCGGGAAATGCCGAAGGCGGCGATCCAGGCCGGCTCGGCGCGGCACACGCCCACGAAAGCGTCGATCACGCCCGGATCGAGCTGCGCCCCGGCGACGCGGACGATTTCCGCCATGGCCACCTCGTGGCTGCGGCCGGCGCGGTAGGCACGCGAGCTGGTGATCGAATCGTACGTGTCCGCCACGGCGATGATGCGCGCGTTATAGGGGATGTCGTTGCCTTCCAGGCCGTGCGGATAGCCGGTGCCGTCGTACTTTTCCTGGTGGTGCCGCGCGCCGGGCACCGCGCCCTTCAGGCGGTCGATGTGGCGCAGGATCTCGTAGCTGCGCTCCGGGTGCACCATGATGAAGGTGAACTCGTCGCGCGTGAGCCGGCCCGGCTTGCACAGCACCGCATCCGGAATGCCGATCTTGCCCACGTCGTGCAGCAGCGAACCCCAGAACAGGTTGTCCAGCTCGCGCGGCGGCAGGCGCAGCGCGCGGCCGATCTCCATCGAGATATGGTGCACGCGCTCGGAATGGCCGCGCGTGTAGGGGTCTTTCGCCTCCACCGCCTCGATCAGCGCGGCGGCCATCTGCTCGTTGAACCTGCTCGTTTCGGCCAGCATGCTGTGCATGCGCGACAGGCTCGACAGGTGATTGGCCAGCACTTCGCCCAGCTTGCGGTCGCTGTTGGTGAAGTCTTCCTTGTCCGCGTGGTTCAGCAGCACCAGGATGGCCACCACCGATTTGTCCTGGAATACCGGACAGCACAGGATCTTGAACGGCATGTCGGTGAAGATGTAGGCGCGGCGCGCATCGTCGGCCGCGTTCATCACGATCGGCTGGCGCGACGAATGGGTGAAGCGGTACAGGTCGCCGCGCATTTCCACCAGCACCAGGTCCAGGTTGTGGATCGGCGCCGACAGGTTGGTGGCCGAGACGCACAGGTTGTCGCCCGGCTTGATGAAGGCCGCCACGTCGGCGTTCATGTGCTCGGCCCAGCTTTCCAGCAGGTCGCCGAACACGTCCGTGCCAGTCGTCATATCCTGCACCTGGCGGTCGATCGCGTAGACCAGGTGCAGTTCCTCGTAGCGGTCCGACAGTTCGTCGGCCATCGCATTCAGTTCGCCATGCGTGGTGTATTCGTCGGCGATGGTGGCGGCGATATCCTCCAGTGCCTCGGCCAGCGCATCCCACTCGAACGGCGCGGTGTTGCCGCCCGTACTGTTCTCCAACCCTTCCACCCGGGCCGTGCGCACGGCGAGCCAGCCGAGACGCCGGCCCTTGGCCAGGACCGGCTGGTACAGCAGCGTGGCGTCCGGCGTGTCATGGCGCTGCATGCCTTCGCCATCGGCGGTCCACACGAAGCCTTCGGGGTTCAGGTGCAGCAGCCAGCCCTCGAGGTCCGGGTGGCCAGGTGCCGTCCAGCACGGCACGCCGGCCGCATCGCACACGGCGAGCGCATGGTCGATGCCGGTGATGCGCTGCAGCCAGCGGGCGTTGCGGGAATGATCGAGACTGGACAGGAAATTACGGGGCATGAGGAGACTCCGGCTGGGAATTGGTGGCTGCCGCCAGGGCAGCAAAATGGCGTGACAGCCGCGGAACCAGCTGGCGCGGACTGAGCGGTTTTTCAAGGAATTCGGTGTTGGCCAGCGCCCGTGCCCAGGCCCGCTCGTCGAGCGCCGTCATCGACGTCATCACGAGGATCAGGAACGGGTGGTCGGGATAGGTGCTGCGCGCCAGCGGGCACAGCGTGCGGCCATCCATGCCGTCCATCTGGATATCGCTGATCAGCACGTCGGGCAGGCGCTGCGCCATGGCGGCCAGCGCGGCATGGCCATCGCCGGCCGTGGCCACGCTGTAGCCTTCGCGTTCCAGCGCCAGGCGCAGCACGCGCAGCACGTGCGGCTCGTCGTCCACGAGAAGGATATGTGGACAATGCGGGGGACAATCCGGACGTTGGGTCATAGGACGGCGGCGCCGGCGGGGGCGGGCGCGCTTTTCAGGTGGATGGAGAAGGTGCTGCCGACACCCGGTTCGCTGTCGAGAACGAGCCGGCCGTGGTGCATTTCGACGATCTGCGCGGCCAGGTACAGCCCCAGGCCATGGCCGCCGCGCGCTACCGGCGCGCCGCTCTCGCTGACGCGGTAGAACTTTTCAAAGATGCGCTCGCGGTCGGCCGGCGCGATGCCGATGCCGGTATCGCGCACGCTGATCACGATCTCGTGGCCGTCGTTGCGGGCCGCCAGCGTCACGCTGCCGCCTTCGCGGTTGTACTTGATGGCGTTGGTCAGCAGGTTGTTCAGCGCAATGCGGAACAGGTCCTTGTCGATGGTGACCGCATCGAGTTCGCGCGGCAGGTCGAGGTCCATGCGCAGGCCCTTGCCTTCGATGCGCGCCAGTGCCTGGTCATGCGCGTCGCGCAGCATGTCGTCCAGCCGCACGCGGTTGCGCTCGGGGCTCAGGCTGCCGGCTTCGAGCTTGCTCACGTTGAGCAGGTTGCCGACCATCGTGTTCATGCGCTCGATCTCGTCCTGGATCACGTTCAGCGATTCCACCCGCAGGCTTTCCTCGTCGCTGTCGGCCAGCATCTCGGCATACATGCCGATCACGTTCAGCGGCGACTTCAGTTCGTGCGACACGTGCGCCACGAAATCGTTGCCGGCCTGGCGCGCCAGGTGCTCGCGGGTGACGTCGCGCAGCACGACCAGGGTGCCGAACGACATCGTGCCCTGGCCCCCGCTCAGCGGCTGCGCGGTGGCACTCAGCTGGCGGCCTTCGACGTTCGCCGGCGCGAATTCCACGCTGTGCGTGCCGCCCTGGCCGGCCTGGCTGGTATTGCGGGTGGCGCCGCTGTACCGGCCCAGCAGGTTGCGCAGGGCCGGGTCGCCGCACCAGCTGTCGACGGGCCGGCCCAGCAGCGCCTCCATCGAAATGCCGAGCAGCGGCTCCACCTTGCCGGAGACGAACGTGACATCGCCGCCCGGATCGAGCATCAGCAGGCCGTCCGGCAGCGAGTGCAGGGCGGCGTTGAGTTTCTTGCCGCCGTATTGCAGCAGGCGGTTGTCCGCCGTGGCATTGCGCTCGCCCAGTTCGAGGCGGGCGATGCGTTCGCCGGCCTGGATCAGGCAGGCCTGCATGCCGGCCACCAGCTCGCCCATGTCCCTGGCCCGCGCCATCGGCTGGTCGGGGGCGGCGAGGTGGCGCAACTGGTCGTGCAGTCCGGCCAGCGGCGCCATTTCACGCTTGATCACCAGGTAGATCACCGGCACGACCAGGAACATCATCAGCGCCAGCAGCGCCAGGAACGACACGTCGCGCGCCAGCACGGCGTAGCGCGGCTGCCGGAAGCCCACGCGCACGAAGGCGGCGCCCCGGCTGCGGTCGGCCAGCGGGCCATAGAATTCGCGCAGCGCCGGGCCGGCCGCCGAGGCGGGCAGGTCGCGCTCGCCGAAACCGGCGACGGCGCCCGGCGGCAGCGGCGCATGCGGCGTGATCGTGCCGCGGCTGGTCACTTCGGCCAGCGTGCGGCCATTGGCATCGGTGATCGCCGCGTAGGCAAAGTTGCCGTCGTCGTGCCAGGCCAGCAGGGCGCCCAGCACGCCGGTGCCCTTGCCGTCGTCCAGCTGCGCCAGCGGCATGCCGCCCAGCGACCTGGCCAGGGCCACGCCCTTGACGCGCACCTGCGCCGCCTGGCTGTCCTGCTGGCGCGCGATCAGCAGCGCGACGACAAGCGTGATGACGGCAAGCGCGCAGGCGATCAGGATGATGCCGATACGGTTGAGCTTCATGAGGGAAGGGCCTTGGGTGAACGCAACGGATAGAAATTGCCGTGCCACTATAAATTGAAAGTTGCATT
>DASVVD010001014.1:0-2984 GCA_036386715.1 Pseudoduganella sp. | reverse complement strand
AACGCATCAACCGCGTCGGCCAGATCGCCACCAGCGGCGAAGTCGAACAGCTGCAAAAGGGCCTGCAGGTGCTGGCCACGATCGGTTCCGTGGCACCGTTCGTCGGCCTGTTCGGCACCGTGTGGGGGATCATGAACGCCTTCCAGGGTATCGCCGCCAGCAACAACACCAGTCTGGCCGTGGTGGCCCCCGGCATCGCCGAGGCGCTGTTCGCCACCGCGCTGGGCCTGGTGGCGGCGATCCCCGCCGTGGTCGCCTACAACCGCATCTCGGGCGACCTGAATCACTATGCCGGCCGGCTGGCCACGCTGGTCGGGCTGGTGGAAGTGCAGCTGTCGCGCCAGCTGGAATCGGGCGAAGCGCTGCCCGACCTGCAGGAGCCGGCGGCACGCGGCGACCGCACCGTGGCGCTGGCCGCGCAGGGAGCGTGAGCATGGGGGCCAAACTGCACACCGGCCCGGCCCACCGCGTGGGCCCCGTCAGCGACATCAACGTGACGCCGCTGGTGGACGTGATGCTGGTCCTGCTGATCATCTTCATGGTGGCGGCGCCGATGATGGCGGCCGGCGTGAAGGTGGATTTGCCGACGTCGAACGCCAAGCCGCTCGAGGAACCGAAAGCGCCGATCGTCGTCAGCATCGACGCCAAAGGCACCGTGTATGTCAACCAGTCGGCCGTGGACGGCAACCTGGTCGAGCTGGTGGCGCGCGAATCGGGCGGCGACAAGGAACGCCGCGTGCACCTGCGCGGCGACCAGGCGCTGGCCTACGGCCAGGTGGTCAAGACCATGGGCACGCTGAACGATGCGGGCTACGCGCGCATCGCGCTGGTGTCGGAAGCGCCGCAACAATAAAACCCCTACCCGGAGCAAGACAATGGATTCGATGGATTCGAAGGGCGGCGCTCGCCGCGCGTTACTGAAAGCAGGTGCCGGCATGGGCCTGGCCGGGCTGGCCGCGCCGCTGGCCTGGGCGGCGCCCGCGCCGCAGGAGACGCTGAAAGATACGCTGAAGGGTACGCTGAAAAGCACCGTACTGCGCGTCGGCACCTACAAGGGCGGCGACACGTATTACTTCAACGAGGCCGGCGTGGCGCAGTTGCCGTACCGGACCGACGTCGCCGAATTCTCGGCCGGCAACCTGATCGTGGAGGCGCTGTCGGCCGGTTCGCTCGATTTCGGCGGCATGAGCGAGATCCCGCCGATCTTCGCGCTGGCCGGCAATGCGCCGATGAAGGTGATCGCCGTGCTCAAGGGCGACGTCAACAACCAGGTGGTGCTGGTGCCGAAGGACTCGAAGCTGACGGATGCGGCCCAGTTCAAGGGCAAGCGCATCGGCTTTGCACGCTCGACCACGTCGCACTATTTCCTGCTGCGGCTGCTGCAGGAACGCGGGCTGGCCTTCAAGGACATCACGCCGGTGCCCCTGTCGCCGCAGGACGGCCTGGCGGCGTTTCGCAGCGGGCAGCTCGATGCCTGGGTGATCTACGGGCTGGTGGTGGAGCTGGCCAAGCAGGGCGGCGCGCGGGTGTTCCGCACCGCCGACGGCTACCTGTCCGGGAACTATGTTCTGAGCGCCGCCACCAAGGCCATCGCCGACCCGGCCAAGCACGCGGCGATCGGCGATTACCTGGGGCGCGTGGCGAAAGTCTATGACTGGATGAACCGCAACCCGGAGAAATGGGCGGCCAGGAGCGGGCAGATCGCCGGCGTGTCGCCCGAGCTGTTCCTGGCGCAGACCAGGCACCGTAGCCAGCCCTACAAGCTGGTCAAGGTGGACGACGCCGCGATCCGCTCGCAGCAGGAGGTGGCGGACACGTTCGCTGCAGCCGGCCTGCTGGCGCGCCGGCTCGACGTGACACCGGTGTGGGACCGCAGTTTCAGCAAGTTCCTTGCATGATCATTTAAACAAGAACAGGACAATCGCATGCAGCAAACCCATAAAAAGACCGCCATGACCCTGGCACTGCTGGCCGCAGGCCTGGCAGGCGGCGGCAGCGCCACGGCACAGAGCAGCATCGGACAGGTACAGGACGTGGTGGTGACCACCGGCGTGCGCGGCGAGGCCCGCACCGTGGCCGACAGTCCGGCGCCGATCGACGTGATCAGCGGCGAACAGCTGATCCACACCGGCCGCGCCGAACTGGCCGAGGCGCTGGCCCGGCTGCTGCCATCGTTCAATTTCGGCACCAACCAGGCCGGCGTGAACTCGGTGGTGCGCCCGGTCAGCAATCGTGGCCTGGGGCCGGCCTACACGCTGGTGCTGGTGAACGGCAAGCGCCGCCACAACGGCGCGCTGCTGACCAACGGCGGCGGCGACACCAGCGGCGTCAACGCGATCGACCTGGACACGATCCCGCTGTCGGCGATCGATCACGTCGAGGTGCTGAAGGACAGCGCCGCGGCCCAGTACGGGTCAGATGCCGTGGCCGGCGTGGTCAACGTGATCCTCAAGTCGGGCAGCCATGGCGGCCAGGTGCAGGTGAGCTACGGCGAACTCGAACACGGCAACGGCGACACGCGCAACCGCAAGATCGAGGGCGATGCCGGCTTCAAACTGGGCGAGACGGGCTTCCTGCACCTGGCGGCCGCGGCGCGCAAGCGCGGGCAGAGCTGGGACAATTTCCCGGCCACCAACCTGGTGGCCTATTCGCCGGCCTCGAACCCGAAGAACGCGACGTGGAACCGCGACGGCGCCCACAATGGCGACCCGGGCATCGAGGCCTACGACGTGGGCTTCAATGCCGAGCTGCCGTATGACGCCGGCGTGACCCTGTATGCGTTCGGCACGGCCGGCACGCGCAACACGGTGGCCGGCAACAACTTCCGCCGCCCGAACGGCCTGGCGACGATCGGCCAGCTGTTCCCGGACGGGTATTTTGCCCTCAACAACATGAGTGCCTACGACTACCAGCTGAATGTGGGCGCACGGGGCCGCACGGCCGGCTGGAGCTGGGACCTGTCCAGCGGCTACGGCCGCAACCAC
>DASVVD010001013.1:0-5763 GCA_036386715.1 Pseudoduganella sp. | reverse complement strand
CGGCGCACTAACCTCATTCGCGGAAAATCCATGGCCTCCCTGACCATTGCCCTGCCCCCTGTCGCCACCAGGCCCGCCGGCCGGCTACTGCGCTGGAACGACGGCCTGACGCGTTTCGCCCTGTCCTGGCCGTTCCCGCTCGCCGTGCTGCTGCTCTGGTATGTGGCCGCGGAGCTCGAATGGCTGCCGCCGCAGATCCTGCCGCCGCCCTCCATGGTGGCGTCCACCTTCGTCGACCTGGTGCGCACCGGCGAGCTGCCGGACAACCTGTGGATCAGCCTGTGGCGGGTGCTGGCCGGTTTCGCGGTCGGCGGGCTGGGCGGCCTGGCGCTCGGTGTGCTGATGGGCCTCTCGCCCACGGCGAAGGATTACCTCTACCCGACTTTCCGCCTGGTCGCGCAGGTACCGTCGATCGGCTGGCTGCCGCTGCTGATGATGCTGGTGGGGATCGGCGAGGCCCTGAAGATCATCCTGATCTCGAAGGCGGCTTTCGTGCCGATTGCGCTCAACACCTACAAGGGCCTGCAGGGTGTATCGACCCGCTTCATCGAGGTAGCGCGGGTGTACCGCTTCACGCGCTGGCAGCTGCTGTCGAAGGTGGTGTTCCCGGCGGCGCTGCCGCAGGTGTGGAACGGCATCCGCTACGGCCTAACCCATGCGTGGCTGGCGCTGGTGGCGGTGGAACTGCTGGCCTCGTCCGAAGGGCTGGGGTTCATGATCGTCTACGGCCGGCAGCTGTACCAGCTCGACGTGGTGCTGGCCGCCGTGGTGGTCGTGGGCGCGATCGGTTTCGCGCTCGACAAGATCCTGGCGCTGATCGAACAACGCCTGCTGCGCTGGCGCAGGGATGGCTATTAAGCCGACTTTCAACACGGGAGAACCACGATGACGACTGCAAGCACTTCCGGACCACGGTTCGACCTGCGCCGCGTGCTGCGCGGCGCCGCCCTGCCGGCACTGCTGTTCACCATCTGGTGGGCGGTGTTCCATTTCGGCTGGACCGATACGGTGATGTTCGTGCCGATCAGCAAGGTGTGGGACACCGCGCTGCGCCTGTCCGCCACCGGCGAACTGTGGCGTTCGCTGGGCGCGTCGCTGGCGCGCGACCTCACCGGGTTCGCGCTGGGCAGCACGATCGGCTTCGGCGTCGGCATTGCGCTCGGCTTGTCGCGGCTGCTGGAAAACCTGGTCGGCCCGACCCTGCACACGATCAAGCAGATCTCGCTGTTCGCCTGGATTCCGCTGATCTCGGTGTGGTTCGGCCTGGGCGACACGGCCAAGGTGGTGTTCCTGTCGCTGGCGGCGTTCTTCCCCGTCGTGCTGAACACCTTCGAGGGCATCCGCAGCGTGCCGCGCGAGCTGATCGAGGTGGGCCGCGTGTTCGCGCTCACGCCGCTGCAGATGCTGCGGCGCGTGGTGCTGCCGGCCGCGCTGCCGTCGATCTTCAACGGCGTGCACCTGGCGCTGATCTATGCCTGGCTGGCCACGCTGGGCGCGGAATACCTGCTCACCTCGGGCATCGGCATCGGCAACCTGCTGACCGACGGCCGCGAGCACCTGTGGATGGACCAGGTGCTGCTCGGCATCGTCATCGTCGGGTTCGTGGGTTTCATGCTGAACCTGATCGCCAACCATATCGAAGGCCGGCTGCTGCGGTGGCGCGGCAATTCGACCGGACAGTACTGATCATTTTTTTGGAGAACACATGGCACACGCAGGCACGCTGGAAATCAGCAATCTGAGCAAGCAATACCGGGTCAAGGGCGAGGCGCTGCCGGTGCTCGAGAACATTTCGCTGTCGATCCGGCCCGGCGAATTCATCAGCATCGTCGGTTCGAGCGGCTGCGGCAAGTCCACGCTGCTGCGGCTGGTGATCGGCCTGGAAAACGAATACCAGGGCGAGATCCTGCTCGACGGCAAAAAGGTCGTCGGTACCAGCCTGGAACGGGGCATCGTGTTCCAGGAACACCGGCTGTTCCCTTGGCTGACGGTGGAGCAGAACGTGGCGATGGGGCTGCTCAATGCCGATTTGCCGGAGGCCGAAAAGCGCGCCTCGGTGCAGGAACACATCGAACTGGTGGGGCTGAAGGGGTTCGAGACCGCCCACCCGTACCAGCTGTCCGGCGGCATGTCGCAACGCGTGGCGATTGCCCGCGCCTTGGTCAACCGCCCGGAAGTGCTACTGCTCGACGAACCGTTCGGTGCGCTCGACGCGCTCACCCGCGCCCACCTGCAGCAGGAGCTGCAGCGTATCTGGGAGGCCGAAGGCATCACCGCCATTCTGGTCACGCACGATGTCGACGAAGCCGTGTACCTGGGCGACCGCATCGTGGTGATGGAGCCACGGCCGGGGCGTATCAAGCGCATCGTCGACGTCGACCTGCCGCGTCCGCGCGACCGCGGCAGCTACGCGTTCGCCGCCATCAAGGACAACGTGCTGGCCGAGTTCTCGGACAAGCCGCGCCCCGCCCTGCTTGATGTGCCGGCACACGATTCCGTCGCCGAATGGCAGTTCTCCTGGTAACCCTTGCTCATGGAAAGTAGAAAACATGTCCGATCCGTTTGAACTGTTGAAAGCCCGCTACGGCAGCGGCCAGGACGCGCCGTCCGTCGATACCCTCAATCCGGTGCTGGAAACGCTGTTCGCGCACCGCTCGGTGCGCGCCTTCCTCCCCGACGCGCTGCCTGCCGACATGCTCGATCTGCTGGTGGCGGCCGCGCAATCGGCACCCAGCTCCTCGAACCTGCAGGTATGGAGCGCCATCGCCGTCGAGGACCAGCAGGGCCGCGAGCGCCTGTCCGCCCTGGTCGGCAACCAGAAACATGTGCGCGAGGCGCCATTGTTCCTGGCCTGGCTGGTCGACCTGTCGCGGCTGCAGCGCCTGGCCGCCGAACGCGGCCGCGAGCTCGACGGCGCCGAGTACCTCGACACGTTCCTGATGGGCGTGATCGATGCCGCGCTGGCCGCCCAGAACGCCGTCAATGCGGCCGAATCGCTGGGCCTGGGCACCGTGTACATCGGCGCGTTGCGCAACCAGCCCGAGGCCGTGGCGGCCGAACTGGGCATCAAGCCGGGCGACGGCGTCTACCCCGTGTTCGGGCTGGTTATCGGCCATCCGGACCCGGCGCGGCCGGCCGCCGTGAAACCGCGCCTACCGCAATCCTCGGTGCTGTACCGGGAACGCTACACGCCGGCGCCGGTCGAGCAGGAAGTGGGCGGCTACGACGAGGCGATGCGCGCGTTCTATGCCTCGCAGGGGCTGCCGGTGACCACCTGGAGCGAGCACTCGCTGGCGCGCCTGAAAAGCCCCGACGAACTGAAAGGACGCCACCGCCTCAAGGAAGCCCTGGCCGACCTGGGCTTCCCGTTGCGCTAGGCGGCCGATGACCTCTTCGACAATCGCCGGAGACAACCCGGCGGGTGAGCTCCCTTCACGCCCTTTCCTGACCGGATTCATGCTGCTGGGGGTGTTGGCCGGCACGTCGAACGGTATTGCCAAGGTGGTGTTCCCGCTGTACGCGGCGGCCATGCACGCGTCGCCGTGGCAGATCGGGCTGGTCGGCGGCCTGCAGTTCGCCGGCATGCTGCTGCTGTCGCTGCCGCTGGGCGCGCTGATCGACCGGCACGGCAGCCGCCCGCTGTTCCGCTTCGGCTGCCTCGGCGGCATCGTGGTGTTTCTCGCCGGCTTCAGCTTTGCCGCCACGCCATGGCAGCTGATCGCCTGCGTGGTGCTGTTCGGCCTGGTCAATCCCTTCCGCATGGTGACCACGCAAACGGAATTCCTGCACCTGCTGCCGCGCGTTGGCCCCGCCAAGGCCGGCTGGCAGCGCGCAGCGCACAGCGCCGGCATGTTTTTCCTGGGGCCGATGCTGGGCGCCTGGCTGCTCGGCCTGGCCGGCTACCCGAACACGTTCCGGGTGGTGGCCGTGGGCCTGTTCATCACGCTGCTGATCGGCGAGCGGGTGATGTCGTCGGCGCCGTCTGGCCAGGGCGCCGATGCCTCGCCGTTCCTCACCCGCATGCTCGACCAGTTCCGCCTCATCGGCAGCCGGGTCGAGCTGCGCCGCACCATGCTGGTCGAGTTCGTCGGCCAGGTGGCGATGTCGTATTTCACCGTGTTCGTGATCCTGGTGGCGATCCGCCGCTTCGGCATGCCCATGCAGCAGGCCGCCGGCCTGGTCACGCTGCAGGGCGCAGCCTTCGTGCTCACGCTGCTGGCGGCTGGCGCCGTGGTGATGGCATGGCGCGAACGCACCCGCTACCGCACCGCGTTCGCCATCCTGCTGTGCGCCGAACTGCTGCTGGCCAATCCGCTGCACCCGGCCGCGCTGTGGGCCGGTGCCCTGCTGCTGGGGCTGGGGCTGGGCATCCAGCAGCTGACCTGCGTGGCGCAGTTCGCCCGGCTGGCCCAGGAACTGGGGCGCGGCCGCACCGGCGGCATGTTCTCGCTGGCCGGGCCGAGCGGCGCGCTGGTCGGTGCGGTGGCCGGCGGGCTGCTCAACCAGCATTTCGGCATGCTGGCGGGGTTCCACGTGCTGGCGCTGCTGTTCCTGGTGCAGCTGGGCCGCACGTGGCTGCCCGGCCGCGCCGCGCCTGTTGCGGTGGCGCTCGATGCGGGCAGCGAGCGGCGCGCGTCGAACGGCGGTTGAGGGCGCCGCAGCGCACTGTTCCACATCGGTCACCCCCGCAACAGCCGGTGTGGCGATCGCTGCTGCCTGCGCAGCAGCAGCGCGCCCGCAGGCCGCGAAACGGCGCCATTGCCGGTGGCATGGAACCTGCAACTGCAGGGTGACCAACACCAGCGAGGGCAAGACATGAAACAGGCAAGGCGCAGTATTCTGGCAAATTCGTTGCAGCTCATCGCGGCGCTCGCACTCACCGCCACGGCGGCGCAGGCGATCGCCGCGGCACCCACGGTGATCCGGGTCGGCGTGGCGGCGCCGGCGCAGGGCAGCCCACCGGGCATCTCCGGCTCGTCGATCGCCATCGCCCATGCCACCGGCGCGATCGAGCAGGAATTCAAGCCCGACAATATCAAGATCGAGTGGTTTTTCTTCAAGGGCGCCGGGCCGGCGGTCAACGAGGCACTCAGCAACAAACAGCTCGATTTCGCCTTCCAGGGCGACCTGCCGTCGATCATCGGCAAGTCCGCCGGGCTAAAGACGCGGCTGATCCTCGCCACCGGCGTGCGGATGAACCTGTACCTGGCCGTGCCGGCCGGTTCGACGATCCGCAAGGTCGAGGACCTGCGCGGCAAGCGCGTGGCGATCTTCAAGGGCACCAACTCGCAGCTGCCGATCAACCGGCTGCTGGCGGCGCACGGCCTGACCGAGAAGGACCTGAAGGTCGTGAATCTCGATACGGCGACGGCGCAGGCCGCGCTGACCACGAACGATATCGATGCCGTGTTCGGCAGCTACGACCTGATCAAGCTGCGCGACAAGGGCGTGGCCCGGATCGTCTATACGAGCAAGGGCGACTCGCCCGTGTTTACGCGCCAGAGCCACATGCTCGTGACCGACGACTTCGCCGGCAAATACCCGGAGCAGACGCGGCGCTTCGTCAAGGCCGTGGTAAAAGTGGCCCGCTGGAGCTCCGACGATGCCAACCGCGATGAAGTGTTCCGCATGTGGGCGCGCCCCGGCGTGGCGAAAGTCGAAGTCTGGAAGGAAGACTACGAGGGCCAGCCGCTGCGCACCCGGCTCAGCCCGCTGTTCGATCCGTTCCTGACCGAGCGCTACAAGGATGCGGTCGAACATGCG
>DASVVD010001012.1:0-7859 GCA_036386715.1 Pseudoduganella sp. | reverse complement strand
TCACCTTCGCTGAAAACCGTGTTGCTAGCCACTGGCGTCGTCCTGACGCTGGCGATGGGCGTGCGACATGGCTTCGGCTTCTGGATGCAGCCGATCTCGCAGGCCAACGGCTGGAGCCGCGAAACCTATTCGCTGGCCATGGCAATGCAGAACCTGCTATGGGGCGTCTTCGGGCCATTTGCCGGCATGGTGGCGGACCGCTGGGGCACGCTGCGCGTGGTGCTGGCCGGTGCCTTCGCCTACATGGCCGGGCTGGTCTGGATGGCCACGGTCACCGAACCCACGCTGTTCATCGTCGGTTCCGGCGTATTGATCGGCCTGGGCCTGGCATGCACGGCGTTCGGGGCCGTCAGCGGCATCATCGGCCGCGCCGCGCCGCCGGAAAAGCGCTCGTGGGCCTTCGGTATCTCGGGCGCCGCCAGTTCGTTCGGCCAGTTCCTGCTGATGCCGATCGAGCAGACGATGATTTCGCAGGCCGGCTGGCAGAACGCGCTGATCATGCTGGCTGCCATCGTGGTGTTCCTGATGGTACCCATGGCATTCCGGCTGCGCGAGCCGGCGGTGCAGAAAGTCGCGGGGCACAAGCAGAGCATCCGCGAAGCCTTCGGCGAGGCAGTGGGCAACCGCTCGTTCCTGCTGCTGGTGGCGGGCTACTTCGTGTGCGGCTTCCAGCTCGTGTTCATCGGCGTGCACATGCCGGCCTACCTGAAGGACAAGGGCATCGCCGATCCGAAGGTGGCCGTCACGGCGCTGGCGCTGATCGGCCTGTTCAACATCTTCGGCTCCTACTGGGCGGGAAAGCTGGGTGGCCGGTTGCCGAAGCGCTACCTGCTGTCGTGCATCTATTTCAGCCGCGCCGCGGTGATCGCGCTGTTCCTCGTGCTGCCGCTGTCGCCGCTGTCCGTGTACCTGTTCGCCGCGGCGATGGGCGTGCTGTGG
This sequence comes from Pseudoduganella sp., assembly GCA_036386715.1. Classification (GTDB taxonomy): domain Bacteria; phylum Pseudomonadota; class Gammaproteobacteria; order Burkholderiales; family Burkholderiaceae_D; genus Rugamonas. The sequence goes on along the minus strand of DASVVD010001012.1, from coordinate 6,920 downwards.
CTGTCCACGGTGCCGCTGACGAACGGCATCATCGCCGGCGTATTCGGGCTGTCGCACATGTCGATGCTGGCCGGCATGGTGTTCTTTTCGCACCAGATCGGCAGTTTCCTCGGCGTCTGGCTGGGCGGCTACCTGTTCGACCTGCGCGGCAGCTACGATCTCGTGTGGGGCATCTCGATCGGTCTCGGCGTGCTGGCCGGCCTGGCCAACCTGCCGATCGACGAACGGGCGCTGGCGCGGCCGCAACTGAAGGTGGCGTGAAGGAAGTGATGTAATGCGGGGGCAGGGATGAAAGCGCGCTGGCGGCGCTGGCTGGCGTGGAGCGCGGTGGCGCTCGCGCTCGCGCTGTGCTTTGCCGCCTACTTCACGCCGGGCTTCATGTTCGACATGGCAACGCGGATCGTCATGTGCTTCTGAAACAGCGAAACGATCAGCTGGCCTTGCCGGCAGCGCGGCGGCGGCGCGACAGTGCAAGCACGCCGGCGCCCGCCAGCAGCATCGCCCAGGCCGATGGTTCCGGGACCGGCAGGATTTCATAGCCCAGGTACTGTACTTCGGTGAACTGGTGCAGGCCGGTGTCGTAACCATGGCTAGTCAGGCTCAGCGAGTAAAATTCCGAATTAAGGCCCGGCGTGGAGTAGAGCAGCAATGCCAATTCCGACCCGCCGCTGCCGATCGTGAATGTCGAGTCGGTGTCGGTATAGAACGTATTGTCTTGATTGAACCATGCCCTGCTGTTCAGGTCGACGAGTTCGGCAGGATCGATGCTCTGTGCAGCGGCAAACGTGGGCACGGCGGGACCTTGCCGAACACCGGGGAAGCGCGGATTCGGCGGCGTCCTCGTATACGTGCCCGAGATGTTTGCGGACATATCGAGGCTTGCTGTCCCGTTTGCGCGGGCCTGGTCATAGCTGACGCTGCCGGTCAGAAGAACGTACTTGCTGGCTTCCGTCGCCGTATCGTTATTGAAGCCAAAGGTATAGCTGTCGTAATAAGACCCATGCTGTTGATAGCTTACATCGGCGTAGTGCGTTACAAAACGCGTGCTGCCGTAGTCCCATACCTCGTCACGATATACCGAGGTCTCATTTTGCCGCTCGCTACTGCTGGAAAAATAGGTAAGGATAAGTGGCTGGGAGGCTATCTCGCCTGTGCTGCCATTGGCCGTCAGGTTGAAGGTAAACAGCGGAGCAGCCTGGACGGCCGTAGCTGACAGCAGTAATGCGAGTGCTGAAAAGTGCTTTCTCATGGATTTTCCCTGGTGGTTATAAGTTTTGCAAGAGGGAAATCTTATTGAGAATTATTATTCTTGGCAACAAATTTGTTTTATTGGAAACTATAGTTGTTGTATATTGTCCATTGCGCCGGCAAACTTGGCTCAGACTTTAAGGAACTCCTCGCGCCCGCCCAGCCAGCGTTCCAGGTGCGCCTCCACCACCGGCTCGCCGGCCGGATCGTGCAGCAGCGCATGCGCCACGTCGCGCGCCTGGTCGACCAGCCAGCCGTCCGTTTCCAGGTCGGCGAAGCGCAGCATGGCCTGGCCCGACTGGCGCGCTCCCAGGAATTCACCCGGGCCGCGAATTTCCAGGTCGCGGCGGGCGATCTCGAAGCCGTCGGTGGTTTCGCGCATCGTCGCCAGCCGCTGCTTGGCCACCGGGCCCAGCGGGGCCTGGTACAGCAGCAGGCACACGCTGGCCGCCGAGCCGCGCCCTACGCGGCCGCGCAGCTGGTGCAGCTGCGACAGCCCGAAGCGTTCGGCATGCTCGATCACCATCAGCGATGCATTCGGCACGTCGACGCCCACTTCGATCACCGTGGTCGCCACCAGCACGTGCACCCGGGCGGCGGTAAAGGCGTCCATCACTTCCTGCTTCTCGGCCGGCTTCATGCGGCCGTGCACCAGGCCCACCTGCAGGTCGGGCAGGGCCTGCGCCAGCGTTTCATAGGTTTCGGTCGCGGTCTGCAGCTGCAGCGCTTCCGATTCCTCGATCAGCGGGCACACCCAGTAGACCTGGCGGCCGTCCAGCGCGGCCGCGTGCACGCGTTCGATGACTTCGTCGCGGCGAGTCTGGTCGATCACGCGCGTGACGATCGGCGTGCGGCCGGGCGGCAGCTCGTCGATCACGGACACTTCCAGGTCGGCGTAATACGTCATCGCCAGCGTGCGCGGGATCGGCGTGGCCGACATCATCAGCTGGTGCGGCACCAGCCCGGCCGCGCCCTTGTTGCGAAGCGTGAGGCGCTGGCCCACGCCGAAGCGGTGCTGCTCGTCGACGATCACCAGGCCCAGCCTGGCGAACTGCACCGTGTCCTGGATCAGCGCATGGGTGCCAACCACCAGCTGCGCCTCGCCCGATTCGGCCAGTGCGCTGGCCTGCGCCTTGTCCTTTTTCTTCAGGCTGCCGGTCAGCCAGGCCACCTTCACGCCCAGCGGTTCCATCCACCCGGCGATCTTGCGGAAATGCTGCTCGGCCAGGATCTCGGTGGGCGCCATCAGCGCAGCCTGGAAACCGCTGTCGATCGCCTGCGTGGCGGCCAGCGCGGCCACCACGGTCTTGCCGCTGCCCACGTCGCCCTGCAGCAGCCGCTGCATCGGGTAGGGCTGGCGCAGGTCGGCGCGCACTTCTTCCAGCACGCGGGCCTGCGCCTTCGTCAACTGGAAGGGCAGGGCGGCCTGGAATGCGGCCGACAAGTTGCCGATGGCCGCCAGCGGCGCGGCGCCTTTCTCGCGCCGGGCGTTCTGCGCGCGCTTCAGCGACAGCTGCTGGGCCAGCAGCTCGTCGAACTTCATGCGGATCCAGGCGGGGTGCGAGCGTTCCTCCAGGGCATGCTCGTCGATCTCCTGCGGCGGGTTGTGCAGCAGCCTGATGGCCGGCTCGAAGGCTTGCAGCTGCATGCGCGCCAGCAGCTGCGGCGGCAGCGTGTCGGTCCAGTCCACGCGGCGCATCGCATCGCCGATCGCGCGGCGCAGCACATGCTGCGACAGGCCTTCGCCGGACGGATACACCGGGGTCAGCGAGGTGGGCAGCGGCGCGCCCTGGTTCACCACCTTGTAGGTCGGGTGCACCATCTCGGCGCCAAAGAAGCCATGTTTCAGTTCGCCGCGCGCGCGCACCCGCGTGCCCTCGGACAGCAGCTTGACCTGGCTGCCGTAGAAATTCATGAAGCGCAGCATCAGCTCGCCCGTATCGTCGGCGATATGCACGATCATCTGCTTGCGCGGCTTGTAGGTGATCTCGTTCTTCGTGACCACGCCTTCGACCTGCGATGTGTGGCCGCCGCGCAGGCAGGCCTCGCGGATATCGATCACCGCGGTCTCGTCCTCGTAGCGCATGGGCAGGTGCAGCACCAGGTCCATGTCGGTGCGCAGCCCGAGCTTGGCCAGCTTGCTCTCGGCCGCGGCGGCCCGGGAGACGGGGGTTTTCTTGACGGGGGGCTTGCTTTGCTTCGTTTCGGCCATGGTCTGGTGATGCTTTTTTATTCGACTGCAAGCTCGGCTGTGGCTCGGCTGTAAAGCAGTAGCGTACAATAGAAGGTTGTCCAACGGATTTTCAGCGGAATTGTGCACGGAACCCATGCATGAAGTGCATGCATTGCGTGTGCGCTGCCGCATTCATACAGAACAATGTATTCGCTCTCCGATTTCGATTTTAACTTGCCTGCCGAGCGCATTGCGCAGTTTCCGCTGCCGGACCGCAGTGCCTCGCGCCTGCTGCACGTGGACGGCGACCGCCTGGTCGACCGCAAGTTCACCGACATCCTCGACCTGCTGCAGGCCGGCGACCTGCTGGTGATGAACGACACCCGCGTGCTCAAGGCGCGCTTCTTCGGCATCAAGGACAGCGGCGGCAAGGTCGAGGTGCTGGTCGAACGCGTGCTCGACACGCGCACCGTGCTGGCCCAGGTGCGCGCCTCGAAGTCGCCCGGCCCCGGTGTGAAGATCCGCCTGGCCGAGGCCTTCGACGTGACGGTCGGCGAGCGCGCCGGCGAGTTCTTCACACTGCGCTTCGAGGCCGACGTGTTCGACCTGATCGAGCAGTATGGCCGCCTGCCGCTGCCGCCCTATATCGAGCACGCGCCTGGCGAAGTCGATGAAACGCGCTACCAGACCGTGTTCAACAAGGTGCCCGGCGCGGTGGCCGCGCCCACCGCCGGCCTGCATTTCGACGAGGCGCTGCTGCAGAAACTCAAGGACAAGGGCGTGAACTTCGCCTACGTCACGCTGCACGTGGGCGCCGGCACGTTCCAGCCGGTGCGCACCGAGAACCTGGCCGAGCACAAGATGCACACCGAGTGGTACACGATGCCGCAGGCCACCGTGGATGCCGTGAAGGCCACGCGCGCCGCCGGCCGCGACGTGATCGCCGTCGGCACCACCAGCCTGCGCGCGCTGGAATCGGCGTCGCAGTCCGGCACGATCGAGGCGGGCAGCGCCGATACGGCGCTGTTTATCACGCCGGGCTACCGCTTCAAATCGGTCACGCGCCTGATCACCAATTTCCACCTGCCGAAATCCACGCTGCTGATGCTGGTTTCGGCCTTCGCCGGTTTCGACGAGATCCGCGCCGCCTACGCGCACGCCATCGCCAACGAATACCGCTTCTTCAGCTATGGCGATGCCATGCTGCTGAGCACGCCAAACAGAGCTTGATGCGGGGCCTGACCCGACGTTTAACGGATAAATAAAATGCTGGAATTCAAACTGATCAAGACCGATACCACCGGTCTGACGAAAGCCCGCCGCGGCACCGTGAAGCTGAACCATGGCGAAGTGCAGACGCCGATCTTCATGCCGGTCGGCACCTACGGCTCGGTGAAGGCGATGTCGCCTGTCGAGCTGAAGGAGATCGGCGCGCAGATTATCCTGGGCAACACGTTCCACCTGTGGCTGCGCCCCGGCAATACCGTGATGGGCAAGTTCGGCGGCCTGCACAAGTTCATGGGCTGGGACAAGCCGATCCTGACCGACTCCGGCGGCTTCCAGGTGTTTTCGCTGGGCGAAATGCGCAAGATCACGGAAGAGGGCGTGCACTTCAATTCGCCGATCAATGGCGACAAGCTGTTCCTGTCGCCCGAGATCTCGATGCAGATCCAGCGCGTGCTCAATTCCGATATCGTGATGCAGTTCGACGAATGCACGCCGTATGAAATCGACGGCCGTCCCGCCACCGTGGAGGAAGCGGCCAAGTCGATGCGCATGTCGCTGCGCTGGGCACAGCGTTCGATGAACGAGTTCAAGGCGGGCGAAAACCCGAACGCGCTGTTCGGCATCGTCCAGGGCGGCATGTTCGAATCGCTGCGCGACGAATCGCTGGCCGGGCTCGAGGAGATCGATTTCCCGGGCCTGGCGATCGGCGGCCTGTCGGTGGGCGAGCCGAAGGAGGACATGATGCGCGTGCTCGAGCACATCGGCCCGCGCCTGCCGGCCAACAAGCCGCATTACCTGATGGGCGTGGGCACGCCGGAAGACCTGGTGGCCGGCGTTTCCAACGGCGTCGACATGTTCGACTGCGTGATGCCGACCCGTAACGCGCGCAATGGCTGGATCTTTACCCGCTTCGGCGACATCAAGATCAAGAACGCCCGCTACAAGGAAGATGTCGAGCCGCTCGATTCGACCTGCTCGTGCTATGCGTGCCGCAACTTCAGCCGCGCGTACTTGCACCACCTGCACCGCGCGCAGGAAATCCTGGGCGCCCGGCTGAACACGATCCACAACCTGCACTACTACCTGGACATCATGCAGCAGATGCGCGATGCGCTGGACGACGATCGTTTCCCGGAATGGGTCAAGCAGTTCCACGCCGATCGCGCGCGGGGCGTGTAAGGGCAATAGCGCAGCACCCGAAACCCTGCTGCGCTATTGCAATAATGTAAAACCATCCCGATCTAAAGCGCCTTTGGCCAGTGCTAGAATACAGCGCTGTTTTTTTTAATCATACTGGAGTCCCCCGTGTTCATTTCCAACGCATATGCTCAAACCGCCGGCGCTGCCGACGCGGGCCTGATGGGCAACCTGTCGACGTTCGTGCCGCTGATCCTGATGTTCGTGGTGATGTATTTCCTGATGATCCGCCCGCAGCAGAAACGCGCCAAGGAACAGAAGTCGATGATGGACGCGCTGGCCAAGGGCGACGAAGTCGTGACCGTCGGCGGCATCCTGGGCCGTGTATCCCGGGTGACCGAAGCCTATGTCACGGTGGAAGTGGCACCGAACACGGAGAGCGTGGTGCAGAAAGCCTCGGTCACGACCCTGCTGCCGAAGGGCACGCTGACGGGGCTGTAAGCATCCATGCAAGCGGGCGGCCTGGCCGCCCGCTTAGTGTATTTGCCCAACCACTGGCGCAATCATTGGTCCAACCATCGGTCCAACCAAGCTGAAGATTATGAACCGCTATCCTGTCTGGAAATACATCGTCATTGTCGTTGTCGTGCTGTTGGGGGCACTGTACACGGCACCCAATTACTTCGGCGAATCGCCCGCACTGCAGATCACCAGCGGCAAATCGACCGTGAAGGTGGACAGTGCCGTCGCCGCCCGCGTCGAGCAGCTGCTGGGCGAGGCGAAGCTGGGCCACACCGGCGTCGAGTTCGATGCCGGTGCGAGCCATTCGGTACGTGCCCGCTTCGGCGATACCGATACACAATTCAAGGCCAAGCTCGCACTGGAACGCGGCCTGAACGCGGATCCGAACGATCCCACCTATATCGTCACCAACAACCTGCAGGCCAACACGCCCGACTGGATGCGCAAGCTCGGCGCGAACCCGATGTTCCGCGGCCTCGACCTGCGCGGCGGCGTGCACTTCCTGATGCAGGTCGATACCAAGGCGGCGCTGGACAAGCGCATCCAGGGCTTCCAGGCGGCGATCCGCGGCGAACTGCGCGACAAGAACGTGCGCCATGCCGGCATCGACCGC
>DASVVD010001011.1:0-1955 GCA_036386715.1 Pseudoduganella sp. | reverse complement strand
TGGCCCTGCGCGGCCAGCACGGCCACCACCTTGCCCGGCATCGGCGCGGTGAGGCGCCCGCCTTCGGCCTCGGTCTCGCCGGCATGCGCCATCGGGTCCTGGTAATGCAGCACATGGTGGCCGCCGCCGGTGAAGACATGGAACGTGTCGCCGTCGCGGCGCACCGTGCCGTGCACCGATGCATCGCCGAGCCGCACCGACAGGTCCACGCCGCTGCGTGCCAGCAGCGCCACGTCGACGGCGAGACCGCGAATGCCCAGCTCCCAGCCATGCGGCAGGTAAGTAAACACCGGCGCGTAGTCCTTGCCGCCTTCGTCGCGGAACGCCAGCGTGCGGGCGTAGCGCGCGTTCAGGCGCCAGCCCAGCGCATCGCTCCATGGATCGCCCGGACTGGTACCGCGCGCCTGCGTTTTCTCGTGTTCGATCAGCGCCACGGCGGCCAGTGCCAGCGCGGCGACCGGCACCGAGCGTGCCGGCGGGAACAACGTTTCGGCGTTGCGTTCGATCAGGCCCGTGTCCAGGTCGGCGTTCGAGAACGCCTCGCTTTCCACCAGGCGCTTGAGGAACGACACGTTGCCGGCCAGCCCCACGATCTGGTACTGGGACAGCGCCTGCGCCATGCGCGCCAGTGCCTGCCTGCGGTCGGCACCCCAGACGATCAGCTTGGCGATCATCGGGTCGTAGAACGGCGAGATCGCATCGCCTTCGCGCACGCCGGAATCGACGCGCACCGCGGCCGGGTGGCCGGGCGTGCCGCCGACCTCGAACTGCACCGCATCGGGCGTGTCGAGGTGGCGCAGCGTGCCGATCGACGGCAGGAAGCCCTTGTCGGGGTTTTCCGCGTAGATCCGCGCTTCCAGCGCATGGCCGTGGATTTTCAGCTCGTCCTGCCGTTTCGGCAGCGGCTCGCCGGCCGCCACGCGCAGCTGCCATTCGACCAGGTCGAGGCCGGTGATCATTTCCGTCACCGGGTGTTCGACCTGCAGCCGCGTGTTCATCTCCATGAAGTAGAAGCTGCCATCCTGGTTTGCAATGAATTCCACGGTGCCGGCGCCGACGTAGCCGACGGCCTGCGCGGCCGCCACGGCGGCATCGCCCATCGCCGCGCGGCGTTCCTCGCTCATGCCCGGGGCCGGCGCCTCTTCCAGCACCTTCTGGTGGCGGCGCTGCACCGAGCAGTCGCGCTCGAACAGGTAGAGGCAGTTGCCGTGCGTGTCGGCAAACACCTGGATCTCGATGTGGCGGGGGCGCTGCAAATATTTCTCGGCCAGCACCTTGTCGTCGCCGAACGAGCTGATCGCCTCGCGCTTGCACGACGCCAGCGCCTCGCGGAACGCTTCGCTGCTGTCGACCACGCGCATGCCCTTGCCGCCGCCGCCGGCCGAGGCCTTCAGCAGCACCGGGTAGCCGATGCGGTCGGCTTCGCGCTGCAGCAGGCCGGCGTCCTGGTCGTCGCCATGGTAGCCGGGCACCAGCGGCACGCCGGCCTTCTCCATCAACGTTTTCGCCGCCGACTTCGAACCCATCGCCCGCATTGCCGAAGCGGGCGGGCCGATGAACACCAGCCCCGCCGCATGGCAGCTCTCGGCGAATTCGGCGTTCTCGGACAGGAAACCATAGCCGGGGTGGATCGCTTCCGCGCCGGTGGCCAGCGCGACGGCGATGATCTTGTCGCCGCACAGGTAGCTTTCCTTGGCCGGCGCGGGGCCCAGCAGGACGGCCTCGTCACAGACGGCCACGTGTTTCGCGTTGGCGTCCGCTTCGGAATACACGGCCACCGTGCGGATGCCCATCTTGCGGGCCGTGGCGGCCACGCGGCAGGCGATCTCGCCGCGGTTGGCGATCAGGATTTTCTTGAACATGTTGTCTCCGTTGGGGTGCTGCATGCTCTCGTGGAGCGTTTGACGGGGGCTTGTGGCCCGGTTCCGATTGATTGCAATGCACGCGCCGCGCCC
>DASVVD010001010.1:0-5933 GCA_036386715.1 Pseudoduganella sp. | reverse complement strand
TCGCCACGCCAGCGGCTTCCATATCGGTCCGACCTTCGATGTCGTGAGCAAGCGTTATGCCGACTTCAGCAACACGTATGCGATCGACCGCTACGCGCTGTGGGGACTGCGCACCGGCTTCAGCAACAAGCGCGTCGATCTCTATCTCGAGCTGCGCAACCTGGCCGACCGGGAATACATCGCCCGCCACAGCGTGCGCGCGTTTGCCGCGCCGGATGCGGCGATCCTGTCCGGCGGCGAGCCGCGGTCCGCCTACTTCGGCGCGCGGTTGCGCTTTTGAGGCATGGAAAAAAGGCCAGGATCGCACCAGATTCCGACAACCATCAACTATGAAAAAAATGCAGACTTCCATTCCACGGCGAAGCACCGCCCTGCCCTTGGCGATCGGCGCCTCCCTGCTATATTTCTGCGCCGCGCCGTTAACCCACTGCCCGAGCGGGGGAACGCATCATGAACACAGACATCAAACTGCTGCTGGTCGGCGCGACCGGCCTGGTCGGGCGCCATGTGCTGGACCAGGCGCTTGCCGATCCGCGCATCGCATCGGTGACGGCACCCGGCCGCGGCGCCCTGCCGCCACATCCCAGGCTGTCATCGCCCCGCGTGGATTTCGGCCGGCTCGACCGGGAAGCCCCATGGTGGCGCGCCGATGCCGTGATCTGCACCCTCGGCACCACCATGCGGGTGGCCGGCTCGCAGGCCGCCTTCCGCACCGTCGACCATGACTACCCGCTGGCCGTTGCACGGCTGGCACGCGCGCATGGCACGCCCACCTTCGTGCTGAATTCGGCGATCGGCGCCGATCCCGGCTCGCGCTTTTTCTACAACCGTGTCAAGGGTGAACTGGAGCGCGACCTGGCCGGCGAAGCCTTCCAGTCGCTGGCGTTCGTGCGGCCCGGTATCATCGGCGGCAAGCGCATGCAGTTCCGCCTGGGCGAACAGCTGCTTGTCGCGGGATTGACGCTGGCAGGACCGCTGCTGCCGCGGCGCTGGCGCGTCAATCCGGCGGCACGGATTGCGCAGGCATTGCTGGCGGCGGCGCTCAGCCCCCGCCCGGGTACGCATATCGTGACAGCCGACCAGCTGGTCTAGTATCCTGCGGCACTGCGAGCCGCTGCGCCGTGGCACGCCCCGACAAACCGGCGATGCCGTGTCCACCGGACAGCGCCGGCAGTGAAGCCACCCATCACCAAAGGATCATGCATGTCGACAGTCGAACACCATGCCCTGCCACAGGGCGACGATCTTCAACGCTTCATCGCCCCGGTCCCGCTGGACAAGGCCTACCGCCTGCTCAATCACGGGCCGACGGTGCTGGTCTCCGCCCGCCATGGCGGGGTGGACAATGTAATGGCCGCGGCATGGGCCTGCGCACTCGACTTTGCCCCGCCCAAGCTGACCGTGGTGCTGGACAAGAGCGCGGCGACCCGCGACCTGGTCGAAAAAAGCGGCCGCTTCGTGATCCAGGTGCCCACGGTGGCGCAGCTCAGGCTGACTTACCGGGTCGGCCACCAGAGCCTGGCCGACGATCCCGGTAAGCTGGCCAGCAGCGGAGTCGAACTGTTCGGCATCGAAGGTCACGACCTGCCGTTCGTGGCCGGCTGTTCCGCATGGCTGGCTTGCCGGGTCATCCCCGAGCCGCACAACGAGCAAAGCTACGATCTCTTCATCGCCGAAATCGAGGCGGCCTGGTCGGACACGCGCGTGTTCAGGGATGGGCACTGGCATTTCGAGACGGCCGATCCGGCCTTGCGCAGCCTGCACTATGTCGCCGGCGGCCATTTCTATGCCATCGGGGAAGCCAGGGAATTCATTCCCGGCAAGCCTGAGTGAGCACCGGTCGCCGGTGTCCTCCAGGCCTGGCCGGCACCAGCATGCCGGCGATGCGGCGCCGCTGGTGCCCTGCTCCCTTCAGTCCCGACGCACCGTGCGAAAGCCGATATGCGCGGTCGCCAGGTCGCGCTCCTGCGACTCGCGTGCCGAGGCGCGATAGCGAACGCAATAGTCCGGCGAGCACAGGAACGAACCGCCCTTGATGACCATCGCCGGAGCGGCTGCGCGCGCGGCGCCCGCGGCCACGGCCGTATCGCCGTTCGCATGCGGCTGGCGCGGCCCGGTGTAGGGATCGGACGTCCACTCCCACACATTGCCGATCATGTCATGCAGGCCGAAGCCGTTGGCCGCATAGCAGCCGACGGGTGCCAGGCCGGCATGGCCGTCGGCCGCGGCATCCATCTGCGGAAACGGCCCCTGCCAATAATTGGCACCAGGTTTGCCCTGCGCATCGGCGGGCGCGGTATCGAGCTGCCCGTCGCTGCGGCCGGCCTTGCCGGCGTACTCCCATTCGGCTTCGGTCGGCAGGTCACGGCCCAGCCAGCGGGCATAGGCCAGCGCGTCGGCCTGCGTCACCAGCGTGACCGGCAGGTTGCCGTTGCCTGCAGCCGTCCCATCCGCGGCCTGCTTGCCGCGCCATTGCGCACCTTCCTGCAGCGTCCACCACGCGTAGGGGCGGCTTCCCAGCTCCTCGGCCGTCGGCACGTGGAATACCGCCGCCGCGCCTTGCCGTTCCGCTTCCGTCACATAGCCGGTCGCCGCGACGAAGGCGGCGAACTGCGCCCGGGTGACTTCGGTGCGGTCGATCCAGAAGCCCTTGACGCGGGTCAGGCCGGGCTGTGCCGGCCGCTCGTCCGGATAACCGCGCTCGCTGCCGAAAACGAAGCTGCCGCCCTCGACATGCACCATGCCGGCGTGCGCATCGCTGCCCCAGCCAGCCGGCAGGCCGCCGTAGGCGGCGCAGGATGGCTCGTCGCCCAGCCGGGCTTGTAACACTTCCCCCGCCGCCTTGCCCAGCGCCGGAGCGCCGCTGGCGCCGGCGCGCACCAGCAGCGCCGCCGATACCAGCAGCACCGCCAGGCCCACGCCGATGGCCAGCCGCCAGGCCCGGCCGCCTGCTGCCACGCGCATCAGTAGTAACCCTGCGGCTTCAACGGTTCGACGCCGCCGACGCTTTTCATGAAGTCCTGCCATTGCAGGACCATGCTGCTGGTCAGCCCCGGATTCTGCGCGGACAGGTCGGTGGTTTCACCGCGGTCGGTCGTCAGGTCGAACAATTCCCAGTGGCCATCGAGCGGCCCCACCGGCGGTTCGTTCCACAACGCTTTCCACTTGCCGTCGCCGCTGATCAGGTAGGCGCGGCCATAGGACTCGTGCCCCAGCGGTTCGCTGCGCACGGACAGCGCCTTGCCTTCCAGCAGGGGCAACAGGGACTTGCCGGTGACGGGATACACATTGCGGCCGCCGTACACCACCTTGCCGGCGTTGCGGTCCACGCCGGTGGCCGCGTCGACGGCCCTGGGCGCCGCCTGCGTCGGCAGGGCGACACCGGCCAGCGCCAGGAAGGTGGCGGTATTATCGGTGACATGGGTCAGCGTGTTCAGGTCCGGCAGGCGCGTGGTCTGCCCCGGCAGGCGCACGATCACGGGCGTGGCGACACTGCCTTCGCCGGCGTAGCCCTTGGTCAGGCGGAACGGCGTGGCGCTGACCTCGGCCCAGCGCAGGCCATATTGCAGGCGCTTCGCCGCCTGCGCGCCATTGTCGGTGCCCAGGCTGGAATAGACCGGCTCGGCGGCATTCGCTTCGTCGGTCAGCTTCGGATCGGCGCCGCCGTCGTTCGGCCAGCCCTCCGCGCCGTTATCGGACTGGAACATGATGTAGGTGTTCTCGTATTCGCCGATATCCTTCAGGTGCTGGATCAGGAGGCCGATATTGTGGTCGAGGTTATCGACCATGCCGGCGTAGATTTCCATGTAGCGCGCCTGGGCTTTCTTCTCCAGTGGGCTCAAGCTTGCCCACTTCTTGTTGACCTTGCCGGTGCCGTATTCCGTGTAGCCCTGGGCCGCGCCGTTGTTGGCGTTGATGAATTTCGCGCCCGGCGTGCCGAAACCGGCGGTGGCCGGTGTTCGCGTCAGCGTCTCCGGCGCACCGCCGTAAGGCTTGAAGTCGGCGGGGATGATGCCCAGCTTCTTCTGGCGGGCGATGCGCGCATCGCGTACCGCCTCGTAGCCGGCGTCGTACCTGCCCTTGTACTTGGACAGCCATGGTTCCGGCACCTGCAGCGGCCAGTGCGGCGAGGTGTAGGCGGCATAGGCGAAGAACGGCTTGCCGTCGCCCTTGTGCTGGTCGATATAGGAGATCAGGCGCCTGGTGTAGAAATCGGTCGAATAGAACGGCTCGGCACCGCTGCCGCCAGGCTGGCCGGGCTGGCCCGGCTGCACGAACTTGCCGTCTTCCGTGTAGTTGCTGGAACCTTCCCTCTCGTGCGCGAAATGGTTGGCCGCGGCGCCCGCGAGCAGCGCGTAGCTGTGCTCGAAGCCCCACTGGTCGGGCGTCCTGCCGGCGGTGGTCACGGCGCCACCGGCGATGGCGGACCCGAGGTGCCACTTGCCCGCCATGTACGTATGGTAGCCGCCGTCGCGCAGCAGCTGGGCGAAGGACAGCGAGCTCTCGTTCAGGAAGCCCTCGTAGCCGGGCAAGCCCCTGCGCTCGTCGTTCGGCGCGCCCATGTTGCCTTCGCCGACCAGGTGGTGGTCGGTGCCCGAAACGAGCATGGCGCGCGTGATGGCGCACACCGTGCCGGTATGGTGGTTGGTCAGCAAGCGCCCCTGCTTGACAAGCGCATCCAGGTTGGGCGTGTCGATCTCGCCACCGAAGGCGGCGATGTCGGAGTAGCCGAGATCGTCCGCCATGATGTAGAGGATGTTCGGCTTCTTCTTGGCGACCACCGGCGCTTCGGCCAGCTGGGGCTGCGGATCGGAACTGCCGCAGGCCGTCAGGACCAGGGCGGTGGCAATGGACAGGCCGAGCAGGCTTCTTTGCAAAGCGCGCTGTATGCGTGGAGGGCGTACCATGGAATTCCTTGCAGGTGAAAAAATGCGCAAAGAATAATTGCTGCCTTAATTATCAGTAACGAAGCATTTCACGCTAACTCATGCGTTTTTCGTATACCCCGCCGCAGCTGTGCAGGCTTCCTGCAATTTTACGGACATTTTCAATATTACGGCCAAGGGCTGCTCCTGCCCGAACTCGGCCGTTCGCTAGATGCAGGGCGGCCAGCCGGAAGATCAAAGACTGGCAGCACGACCGGGAGTTCCCGCCCCATTGCAGTCATTCCACGGCAGTACCTGACTAACGAACGCCCGTATTCGAGCCACCCTGTTCGAGATTTGCAAGACGATTGGCATCCCGCATGAAATCGACAAAGGCCCGTAGCTTCCCGGGCATTTGAGAGCGATGCGGGTAATAGATATGGAACGCGTCGTCAGTCGCGCTATCTTCCGTCAAGATGCGCACCAACGATCCGGCAGCTAATTCCTGACGCGCAAAATCTGCGTAAGCAAAGGCAATCCCGGCACCTCGCACCGCTGCATCGACTACTGAGTGCATGTCGTCGACTATCAAGCGGCCTTGCACATCGATTTGGACCATCTGGCCGGCGACCAGGAATTTCCAATCGAACAGCCTGCCACCAAACGAATAGCGCTGCCGGATGCAGTCATGCCCGAGCAAGTCCTCAATACGTTCCGGGCGCGAACGCTCCCGAAAATAGTCCGGGGCTACCAGCACGACACGTTGCTGCAACCCGCCTAGTTGCACAGCGACCATGTCGTTTTGAACCTTCCGGCCGAGGCGAATGCCGGCGTCGAAGCCCGCGCTGACAATATCGCTGAGCTGATTGTCCAGCGATATCTCCAGATTGATTGCCGGGAATGCGGCGAAGAACGCATCGACATGCGGTTCGACCAGAATGCGATAAGCCACGTACGACAAATTAATCCGCAGCAGACCTGAAGGCCGGTCCGCGCCGTGGCTGACCTGAGCCAGGGCGCCACGAATGCTTGCAAGCGCCGGAACAATGGCCCCGTTTAATGCAATTC